>JAPVWE010000223.1 GCA_028572035.1 Desulfobacteraceae bacterium
GGAGTTGAAGAGAAAGAGAATAATATCCTACTTTAAGCCTAGAACAATCTAAGTATTACGTCATTCTTCAAGTCTCCAAGGTCCTGTTATTCCTTCTCAATTCTTTCCAGGAATTCGCGTGCCCCTGTGTGGGTTGGGTCAATTTCCAGGATTCTTCGAAGCTGTTTACAGGCCTTTTGCAACTCCCCCATATCCGTATAGAGCATACTCAGGTATAATCTGGCATCCACATGTGTTGGATCGATCTCGATGGCCTTTAAAAACTCCTTCTCCGCCAGGTTGTCAGCAACGCTCATCTGATAGGCAATGGCCAGCCCAAAGTGGTTTTCAGCACTGTCAGGGTTGATATCCAGGGCCTTGTTAAAGGCATGAATAGATTCTTCTATCTTATTCAACTCCCCGTAGGCCATGCCCAGGTTAAAGAAGATGCCGTGTTCTTTGAATCCCAGGGCAATGGCTTTCTCGTAATAGAATACCTCCTCCATATGGTTATCTGTCTGCCCATAAGCATATCCAAGGTGATACAAAGCAAGGGCATTTGCAGGTTCTTTCTCCAGGAGGCGTTGATGAAGAGGAATAGCAGCCCCGTAATCTTGCTGCTTCATGGCATCGTCGGCTGCCTTGTCACAGGTCCATGTTTTCTCAGGAACAGGCCTCTTTTCCAAGACACCCTTCGAACACCCTGATCCTAAAAAGAGACCAGCCAGGGAGAGTGCAAGGCCGGACAGATACACAAACTGAAGGATTCTCCGAATACGTTTAGACATACTATTTTGGAATACGGTACCCTTTGAAATTGGTCTTCACATAGACCCAATTAGCGAGGAGGTAGAATCTTTCACGGTCACATACCTCGCAATTGTCTATCTACGGTTATCCGGGGGCCTGGCCATATGCACTCTTACCTGTTGGAACGGAATCACCCAGTGGTGACGATTGCAGGTATCAACGCAAATCCGTTGTATGGCTCTGTCAAAAAGTATGTATTTGGACCCTGCACTACCCTTGAAATCGGCTATAATTGCCACATCCAATGAAGAAGAACCGGCCTCTTTAAATTGCGCCTTTATAGTATTGATGCTGTCTGCATGCCCTTCCCCAGTTAGCCCATCAATAATGGCCTGCTCAAGTATTGCGGGTATCTCCTGGGTGATTATCCCCTGGTGAGCATAATCCAGTCCAAAGGTGATCCAGAGCCTGAAACCGCAAGAAAGATTCATGGGGGATCGGGATAAATAATCCACTGTCCTATAGGTCATAGAGGCCCCACCAAGCAATTCCAATTCTACGATTTCAGGAGTCTGGACTACCACCTTACCATGAGTGGCATCATTCAATATCACCCAGTCCCCGCATCTGGAAGGAAACCAGGGCTCGTTCTCAGATATTGGACGTGACCGGAGTTCCAAAAGGTCTTTTAGAGGGAGTCGAATATGACCCCCCTCCAGGTCTGGGTTTACGAGTTCTGTGAAGAGGTTTATGGAGGTGACTTCATATGGAAGACCATTGTAGATAACCCTCTCCCCCTCCCTGACAGGTCCGAAATTTAGGATAAGCTTTGCCTGGCTCCAGAACCGGGGAATGGCCTGCTTTGAGGCCCAGGCAATCCCCAGGATGAAGATTATGGCAATGGGCAGGAGGACCCAGTCCCCGAAGAAGTAGAGTACGGCCAGAAGGGCCAGGAGAGAGACTATGACGGTGAGAAAAATATAGACCATATCAAAGATACGTACGTAAAAAGAACGTTCTTTTCTATGAAATGGACTGTATCTCTGTATCAATCTATGAACACAGCGAAGAACAAACCAGATAAGAACAAAGGCCAGGAATGAGAGGATAAGATTCCGGCCACGGCTTTTGAAAAAGATCTGTAGGATCTCTTGCAGGGATTGGGAGAGAGGCTTTCTTTCGCTCAATTTCTGTTCTAATTGGTGGACAGCTATATTCATCTGGGTCCTGATTTCGTGATGTTTGCTCTCCCATATTCTTTTAGTACTATTGAGGCTTTCAATGAGAGGGGCATTGGTGACATTGGCCATGAGGGCTTCTAAATTCTTCAGGGCCTTTTTTGTGGCCGGGAGCTGAGATTTGTAAAGTTTGATTCTGTTCCGCAATTTTTCAATCTCCCGAGGGCGAGAAGTCATCTTTTTCACTTCCTTGATCACAGGTCCGAGCAGTTCGGTGAGTTCAAAATTCCAATCAAGCCCTTTTTTCTCCTCTACCTGAAAAACCCTTAAGTCCACCCCTGTAGATAACTGGTTAAAGGTCTTTTCCATGTCTCTCAGTCTCAGGCTTAATTCGGTAATCTGGGACCTCAGTTCCTGCTCTCGGCCAATTCCTCGGGAACTTTGTAGTATTTCCTGTAAGGCCGCAACCTTCTCAGATGTGTCATCCATAGATTTGAGGAGTAATTCAAGATTTCTGATTTGTGCTTGATACCCTGCTTTATCCTTAAGGGGGGTTGCATGGAGCGCGTGGATGGGCAGGGATGATAACAAGAAGAGAATGAAGATTAAAACAGACTTTCTCATAATAAAGTTGCCGAAGCGAAGAGGAGACTTCATTGTCTCTAAAACCTATGGTTTGATGCCTTTACTCTATTTACCTACCAGATTTATGTACAAACAGCAAATGGAGAAGTAGATTTTTTGGATTTGATTATACAATTACACTGACTCTCTGAAGAATGGATTTACAAATCTCACTATTCTGCCAGGGGTATAGACCCGGTCTCTCTTTCTCCGAGAAGCGTGGCGTGGAGGGACGAAGGTGCAGCCGGC
>JAPVWE010000224.1 GCA_028572035.1 Desulfobacteraceae bacterium
TCTATTCTTTCATTAAAGACCCCCTTTCTCTAAACCATCAAAAAACGGTAGGAGGGAGGATCTAAATTCCTCCCCTGTGCTGTTTGATTGAAACAATGAGCTTTTACCTGTATAGTCCAGGAACGATTGGGATAGAGAAGCGCTGTTATCTTGATAGGGTATAGTCAGCATAGAATCACAGTCCTTCTGAAACCATGGGAGCGGGTATGACAAAGGATAAGATGGTAGAGAAGATTAGGGAACTTTTGAAAACGGATAATGACCTGGATTTTCTGTTAGAATTGAAAAAGGAAGAGATTGAGAGGCTGGTTGCCTGTATTAGAGATAGGGTGGATCAGGTGGGTGAGTGAAATATAGGAAAAAGGGGTTAATGAAAATATTATTGACAATAGTAAATCTCAGAGTCAGATAGAAACTATTTGATTTTACAGATGTTTTGTGAAAATATCGATTTCTTGACGGCCAAAATGATAGAATCAGATACAGGCAGGAAAAATGGTCAAAAGGTTATGATTAACATAACAATAGTGGAATTTGCGCAGATTGCAGGTTATGGCACGAATGGTTAATTTTCAACTATGGCCAAATTTTTAACTATACCAGATGAATACTGAACAAACATACTCCAAACCCCAAAAACCTTCATCTCAATATTCTGGGATACATTGATCCTTCCGGCGTCGTTTTCATGTCTTGCAAAACACCATTGATGGTCCACCGAAAATCTCAAGAACTCTGACCCGCCAAATTGAAACTGTTACATTTTTCCGTCCTTTTCTATTACTTTTACCCTCGTTCATTCCTTAATAACTGACTGAAAATACAGCCGACAACTATTTTTTGCTTCCTCCTTTCTTTTTGGCACAAAACTTGATATATGTTCTAATGATTCCGGGTAGCGCCCACCCTCTTAAATGCTACTATTCAATCTCTCCGTAACAGTGTTTATAGGCAAGGCTTGTTTCAAATTTCCTCGGTGTTAAGCCTATTGAACAATGAATATCGCTCAAACAGCTCTATAAGCTCCTTTTTTAAGAAGTTGGCATCATCCACTGCCTTCACGTATTTCGTCTTGAGAGAACGGATTTTATCCATGGATCTTAAATACTCCTCACGGAGTGTTGCGATTCCCTTCTCAATACCCATCTCATATTCATCTTTCAGTGAGCTAACCCCGATTAAATACTCTTCTTTCAGGGAAACAAGCTTTTCAAGGGCCTTTTCATATTCGCTCCTTAATCTGCCTGCCCCTTTCTCTTCAGCGCACAGGTATTGCTTTTGCAGTTCCTGCAGCAATTCCTTTACTGAAATTATTTCATCAATCCTAAAGGCATTGCTTCCGGCAAAGGCAAAACCTTTCTCCAGAACCCCCTTTCTGGCATTATCAAGCGCTAACGAGATACAATAGGGTGCGTTCGTGATGTCACAGCTCTTAAGGCACTTCCAGGCACACTTAATGCCCTTCTTTTCCCCGGATGATACATCCTTTAAGAATTTGTTACCAATAGCCCGGCCCGGCATGCCGACAGGGCTCTTAATAATTTCTATATCACCTTCCCTGCAAGAAATATAGGATTCCTTGAATCTGATATCAGCGTCACATTCATGTGTGCCCACGAACCTTGTCCCCATCTGGACACCGCTCGCCCCAAGTTTGAATAGGTTGTAGATATCAGCACCCGTAAAAACGCCTCCTGCGGCGATTACAGGTATGGCCCTGCGAAATTTATCCTCATAGGTCTTTATCTCGGCAACAACATCGGGCAAAATACGTTCAAGCGCAAAATCAGGATCATCGATTTGGTCCTCTTTAAATCCCAGATGCCCACCTGCTTTTGGCCCCTCCACAACAACACCATCTGGGATATCCTTATATTTTTTCAACCAGGACCTGAAAATAAGCCCGGCTGCCCTTGCAGAGCTTACAATAGGGACCACTTTGACTCTGGCTGATCTGAGCTCTTCAACAGGGATTCCCTTAATCGGGAGTCCTGCTCCGAGGAAGACCATATCGACCTTTTCTTCGATTGCGACCATTAGAAGCGCATGGAAATCAGTCACAGCCACCATAATGTTGACCCCAATGATGCCCGAGGTCTTTTCTTTTGCCTTTCTTATCTCTTTTCTTAGGGCTACTACATTGGCATCTCTGTGTCTGGCATAATAATCAGGGTCAAGCATCCCTATTGAATTTG
The DNA here is from genome assembly GCA_028572035.1 of Desulfobacteraceae bacterium. Taxonomy (GTDB): domain Bacteria; phylum Desulfobacterota; class DSM-4660; order Desulfatiglandales; family B25-G16; genus JABXJZ01. The sequence goes on from JAPVWE010000224.1 coordinate 2,196, forward strand.
CGGCGATTACGCCTATGCCGCCTTCATTCGCCACTGCAGAAGCCAACCCTGAAAGGGATATTCCAACCCCCATTCCTCCCTGAACAATGGGAAGTTTTGCAACAGAATCACCGATTCTTAGTTTAGGGATCTGGGACCATCGAATCCTGGAAAGATCAAACCTTGGCCATTCTATATTGCTGAGGTCTATTTTTGGTATCTGCAACTCTGATATTATACTAAAATCCAACAATTAATTCTCCTTCCCCGGAAGAAAAAACAACAAATGGCTGTCTCTCCCACGGACAAGGGGGAGATTAGGATAATTAGGCCTATATGTCAAGGATGCATAAAAGAGCGACTAAGGGGAAGAGAGCTTGTGGAAGTTAAAAGATGAGCCCACTTTGTGAGATATTCAGTTAATTATTTAGATTGCCAAACCGTTTGAAAAGGAAGAACTTCTGAAGGCTGATAAAGATCTTCTGGGCTAAATTTGGTATTTCTGCGCTTCTGAATAGCTTACCAATTCCAATAGAATGTCGTAACTTTCCCGGACGATAGCTTTCTGCTATAATTGTGCAAAAATGAAAG
>JAPVWE010000225.1 GCA_028572035.1 Desulfobacteraceae bacterium
GGCGAGAGCCAGAGAGCTTCCGCCCATGTAGGTTCTGTAGAAGACCTCCGAAGGGGTTTCCACCTCTGTTTGTTGTGTACTCAGGTCAACTGTTAAAACCTTACCGTTGTATCCGAATGGCATGTTCTGATCTCCTTTCCAGATGTTGATTTTGCGAATCTTTTCTTCTTATCTTCTACTGAAGATCCAAAGATAAAGAATTTCCCTTTTCCTCAGGAGAGTATAGATAAATCAGGCTTGTGCGTCAAGCAACAAAGCTTCCAAACAGATGGTAGTTCAATGCTATCCGGTTGCTCGCAGGCTTGTTTAGTGTGTGGAGAAAAATCTTTCTTGCCTGCGCCGCCTGCCCTCCCCGTGGAGTGCCTCAATTTACTCATGGGAAGCAATTTCTGCACGAACATTTCCATCCATAAAATTCGCCAAAATAAAAATCTGATCTCACCTATCAAGAATCGGCAGACGACCCCGGGCGTGAGCCCGGGGGTGAATGCCTTAGAATGTATATCACGCGCCCTTGAGGTCTTTTCTTCGGCTCCAAGGCTCTCCCGCCTATCATAGGCGGGATCTTTTCTACGACTTATCTGCAGGGGAGTTTTGCCCCATCCGCATTTCCCGCCCAATGGGCGGGACTGCAGTTTCCCCCGGTGATAAGTCGTGAAAAGGACGGCGGCCTCCCACCAGTCACTCAGAAAAGACCTCAAGGCCGCGCTTTACCTCCAAGTGCCACGGGCGTAATCCCGTGGGTATCTACATAATGGTGTATTTTGGGCCTCCTCCGCCTTCCGGTGGTACCCATGTGATATTCTCGAAAGGATCCTTTATATCGCAGGTCTTACAGTGGAGGCAGTTAGAAAAATTTAATTTTATCGTGGGCTTACCTGTCTTCTCATCAATTTCCATTTCATAGACGTTGGCCGGACAGAATCTGGTGCATGGGTTCTGGTATTCCTCAATGCATTCAGTATAGCAGATGTTGAGATCAGGTATCTTGAGGTGGGCTGGCTGTTGTTCCTCATGGATTGTTCCTGAATAATACACATCAGATTCTTTATCAAATGTCCGCTTGCCATCGAATTTGATTATCCCCCTTTGCCCATCTGTAGGGGAATCAGTACCATAGAGATCAAACACCTTTTTTTGATGGACAAAATCGGGCTCTGCATAGAGCCTTCCCTTGAAAATTCTGCCGCCCAAGATATACTGGAATCCTGCTTTGATGAGACCTATCCATAAGCCCTTCTGAAATGCCTGATGAAAATTCCGTACCTTGTAAAGCTCCTTACCTATATAGCTTTCATAAAGGGATGTTTGGTAATGCTCAAGCTGGGCAGCAGAAAAATCGCCTGTTAGAAGGGCCTCTAGGATCGTTTCAGCAGCAAGCATTCCTGATTTCATAGCAATGTGTATCCCCTTGATCTTCTGGCTGATGAAAAGGCTGGCTGAATCTCCAACAATGAGACCTCCGTCAAAGGCGATTTTTGGAATGGAAAAATATCCCCCGACTGGCGCTGTTCTAGCTCCATATTGGACGAGCTTGCCGCCTTTTAGTATCTCAGCAACAAAGGGGTGAAGTTTGAATTTCTGAAATTCACCATGGGGATCCAGAAAAGGGTCTTCATAGTCCAGTCCAGTTAAGAGGCCAACTGAAACCATGTTGTTTTTCATTCCATAGATAAATCCCCCACCATAGGTATTGCTTTTGAGGGGGTAGCCCATGGTATGGACAACCTGTCCTGGCTTAAACCTTTCCTCTGGAACTTCCCAGACCTCTTTAACTCCAGCTACATAGGTCTGTGGATTTTTCCCTTCGTCTAATTTCAGTGTTTTTACAAGTCCCTTGGTTAGGCTCCCTCTTGTGCCTTCCCCAAATACCGTGACCTTGGCGTGCAAATCGATTCCTGGTTCAAAGTTCGGCTTCTTATTACCATCTGGATCTATTCCTTTCTCCCCTGTCCTCACACCAATAACCTTATTACCTTCAAAGAGTATCTCTGTTCCTGCAAACCCGGGAAAGATATCAACTCCATGTTCCTCAACTACCTTACCAAGCCAGTTGCTTAGCTTGGAAAGTGAGACAATATAATTGCCATGATTCTTAAGTGGAGGAGGGGTTATAGGGAACTTAATCCGGCCTTTTTTGGTCAAGAGACATACTTCCTCCTTTGTAACCTCACTTTCAAGTGGCGCACCTTTTTCCAGAAACTCAGGGATAAGCTCTTTGAGGGCAACAGGATCCATAATAGCCCCGGAGATGTTATGTGAGCCTATATCAGTTCCTTTTTCCAAGAGGGCGATCACGATTTCATCAAGCCTTTTCCCTGCTCCTTCTTGCTCAACCTTTTTGTTGTGCTCCTTTATGAGATTCGAGAGATGAAGGGCCCCACTGAGACAGGCTATACCCCCACCTACAAACAGTATGTCTACCTCCATGATTTCTCTTTCTTCTTCCACTCTTCAATCCTCTTTTTTGGTTTATTCAGAAATTTCCAAACTCCTTTTATATGCATATTTCTTATGTAGAGATCTCATCTTAATCAGGGCTGGGGATGTTTCTGAAAAGCAATATCTTAAAAAAGATCCCACAGGACTTTGAAGTGGCCAAATATTTGGGGTTTACTCCTACGAGCCAATGGGAATCACCTCCTAAACATTGTTAAACCTCAAATATTTGGCCACACTTTACTAAAATCAATAGATATTGCTTTGAGGAAATTTCCCCAGCCCTACTATGATATTGAGTTTGTAAATTTCT
>JAPVWE010000226.1 GCA_028572035.1 Desulfobacteraceae bacterium
TACATCTCCGGAGCTCATTGTTACAGAGGAAAAGGAAAGAACTGCGGCAAATATTTTGAGAAAAGAAAAAGTACCTGTTGATAGACCGATAATAGCCATACATCCCTTTTCCCGGTGGAGATACAAGGAATGGCCGATTAGGAATTATATAAAACTAATTAATCATATGGGCTCAAGATATAAGGTGTCTATAGTGATAACGGGTTCATCTGATGAAAGGGATAGAGCGGCCGAGATAGTGAAGGGAACTGGTGTAGATACTTATAGCCTAGCAGGGGAGACCTCTATTGGTGAGTTGGCAGGTGTCCTCAAGAAGTGCAGCTTGTTGATTGGGATAGATAGTGCTCCTGTGCATATTGCCGCAGCGGTTGGTACACCTACAGCAACTATATTTGGACCTTCTTCTCCTATAAACTGGGCACCACAGGGTAAACATCATTGTGTTATTTACAAAGACCTGCCATGCGTACCATGCAGGCAGAAAGGTTGCAATAATAGTGAAGTGAGCCGGTGTCTTGATGAGTTGAGTGTGGAGGAGGTAATCCCTGTAGTTGATACTAAAGTCCTGCAGATAGAAACTACAATCAATCAGTGATTGCCCCGGATGCGCTTTATGATAAATTCTACACTTAAAGGCCTTTTATTAGATGATAAATACTCCTCTTTCAGAATTGCTATTCTTATAATCCTCTTAGGTTTTGCAATCCGATTATTTTCCTTCCACTATACCTATATTATCAATCCTGATGGGGTACTATATATTCATCAGGCACGGGCAATTTATTATGGCCTAAAGGATTCCATTCTCACATGTTCAATGGGTTATTTATCAAACTACTCGATATTCATTGTCCTTGCGTACAAAATCTTTGGTGACTGGGTAGTTGCTGCAAAATCTGTCTCCCTCTTTTTTGGCACCATTACATTGGTCCCGCTCTATTTTCTCTTGAATAGATTCTTTAAAAAAGAAATAACTCTGATGGCTACGCTGGTATTTGCCCTTATACCGGTTTTTGTTGACAAGAGCGTTGATGTAGTAAGAGATCCTGTATACTGGTTTTTCTCAGTCCTCGGTTTATACCTTTTTGTAAGCCAGATTGAAAAAAGAAACTATCTCTACCTCATGTTGAGCAGTCTCTGCTTCCTTATGGCGGCCTGGGCCAGGATTGAGGCAATTCTATTTGTGCTTGTATCTTTTGTTTGTATCTTATTTGTAAGACAAGATAGAAAGATACAAAGAGCCTCTATTTTTGCAATCCCGGTTGTTCTTGTACTGTTGCTTGGAATGTTTGGGCTAATGATCTCTGATATGTCCGTAGATGACCTTCATCGAGGGTATGAAATAAAGACCAAGTTCTCAGCCCCTGTGATTGAGTATAAAAATCTCAGGCAGACTTTGGCAGAATTAAGGAATCAGCCTTTGGATGAGAATCTGCGCGCTTTCTTACATAAGGCAAGGAACCTTGTCTGGCTGGTTGGCCTTGGAACCCTTTTTAGATATGCGGTGAGGGCCTATTTTTATCCTTTCTTTCTTATATTTATAATCGGGCTGGGAGGTGTATGGGGAAAAATGAAGGAGGATAAACGTATACTATACCTTGCCTCTATTGCTGCTTTTGCGTTGCTCCTGTTGTATGTGCATGTATTGCAGACATGGATGATGTTCAATCGATTTCTTGCGATTTTTATTCTTCCTTCTTTTGTTCTAGTGGGATTTGGTTTGGAAAGGATAATCCATTTTCTACGATCACGATTTAACTTAAAGGCTCATGTGGTCCTTTCCATAATCTGTTTCCTCTCTTTAGCCTTTGCACTGCCAGAGAACCTAAAACCAAGAGAGGCTGATAAGCTGGTTTTCAAGAGAATTGGTGAACTCATTGCTGAGAGGGAAGGCAACAGCCAGGTGATATCAATTGCAGCCCCCCACTCAATTAGATGGGTTTCATTCTATGCCAATGTGAAGTATAGAGGCGCTCCATGCCCAGAGAGAAATCATGATATCGAGAATATAATCGGGAAGAACTACGGGGAATTTGTTCAAAATCTCAAGAGAAGAGGAATCAGGTATGTCTTATGGGAAGAAAAACACTGGCCGAAGGAAAGTTCTTATTTGATAAACAGTCAGAATATGAAAGATTTCATCAAGCTTGGGGCCTGGAGTCACCCTGACACGGGGAGTTTAATCCTATTTGAAGTAATATGATCTCCCTAATAATCGTTCTCCCGCCGGGCCAGGAGTTGATAGAGTTCTTGCACCTGATCCGCAATTCTATTCCATGTATATTGCAATGCAATCTCGTGAGCGTTTTTGCCCATTTTTAGACGCCTTTCTTTTTCCATGAGAACTGCGAGTTTTTCGGCTATATCGCTGGGAGAAGGATCGTCAGTAAGAACAAAGCCTTGAACACCGGAATCTACCAGATCCCTGGCGCCTACCTTTTGAGTGATGATAACCGGTAATTCTGCCATCATAGCTTCCAGTACGGCCAGTCCAAATGTATCAAACCTGGAAGGCATAACAAAAATGTCACTTGCCATATAATATTTTTCAACCTCATGCGTGACACCGACAAAAGCAACCCTATTGGCGATCCCAAGGTCTCTGGCGAGAGTTAGATACTTGTTTGTATTTCCCTTTCCTACAATCAACAATTTCACCCTGGAAGATTTACTATTTTTGTTAACCAGCTCCGCTATACCTCGTATTACAAGGTCGAGACGTTTGATCTCGAAATTCATACCCACGAAA
>JAPVWE010000227.1 GCA_028572035.1 Desulfobacteraceae bacterium
AGGGGCAAATTAAATCACACAAATCAAATTCTTTTTCCTTGGCTTCTAGGGATTCTGTTTCCAGGATATCTTTATAAAAACTGGCATATTTGAAGGCATCATCAGGTGATATGACAACAGCTAAGCCTCTATTTGATTTAGCATACTTTAAGGCAATGTAAAGTATAGCTCCCGTTGTCGGACCAACTGGGACCCCGTCTTTTCTGGCTAATTTTATGGCAGTCCCGTACGCATCTTCATCGGTCACTTCTGCAATATCATCAATTACTGACCAATCCAGAATTTTGGGTATAAACTCTTCATCTAATCCGGTGATTCTCTTCATACCCGGTAGTTTATGGTCAGGGGAGGAAGGCTCTACCGCAATGATTCTTATTTTAGGATTTTGTTCTTTAAGATATCTGCCAACACCGGTTATCGTGCCGCAGGTGCCAAATCCAGCAAAGAAATAGTTAATTTTGCCCTGTGTTTGCTGCCAAATCTCTGGCCCGGTCGTTCGGTAATGGGCTTGAACATTTAGTTCGTTCTCGTATTGATTGGGGCTGATATAGCTATCTTTAGTAGCCGGACTCTTTATTAAGCCGTTAACTAGGCCTCTGGCTCCTTCAGTGGGGAATAGAGGGCATAGGGCATCATCAGCTTCTAACACTTTAGCCCCTAAGAATCTTAACATTACCTTTTTTTCATCAGGGATTCTTTCCGGAACAGCTATCTCTATCGGTATTCCCAAGGCATTGGCCACGCAAGCTAAGGCAATTCCGGTATTGCCTGATGATGGCTCAACAACTGTCCTATCCCCTATTTCCAGTGCCCTTAGCATCTCACAAGCAATCCTATCTTTAACTGAACCAAATGGATTGTATCTTTCCAGTTTAAGATAGATTTGAAAATCTTTATTGGGGTTGATTCTATTTAACCTAACTAATGGCGTTGGATTCTGTGGACTGGCTATCAGCTGGGTTATATCAGAATAAACCCTCAATTTGTGGTCTAATTCTTGATTTATCACTTTAATCTTTGAGTGTGGATGCCACACTCCCCTCCACATTTGCTGGTGCCCTTCCATCTACCACCTCGCTCAACTTCTTCCCCCGGATTTGAGCAAGGGGCACAGCCAAGAGACCGGTAACCTTTTCCATACCAGGGATGGGGTTCAATACCCCTGGTGGCTATATACCTCCATATCTCAGCTTCGGTAAAGGTTAGGATGGGGTTTATCTTGATAAGCCCACCCTTCTCTTCTATTTCCTTAAAGTCTACTCTTGTTATCCCTTCGGTGTTCCTTAAACCAGTTATCCAGGCGTCTAAACTGCTTACGGCTACTTTTGTTGGTTCTACTTTAAGTAATTGGCAGCATTCATCCGGGTTTATTGCGTAGATTCTGTTACCGGTTTCAGTTTCAATCTGAGACGCTTCCTGGTTAAATTCTTCAGTAGGTAATAGTCTTACTTCTAAAGAACCATCCTTGAGAGCCTCCGGAACACTATCAGCCACCATATATACAGTGATCCCAAGATTCATTTTCTTATCCATTAATTTGAGGTAGTCAAAGGTTTCCCTTGGGTGATACTGCGTCATTACCGAGAAAACCTTAATATTTGGGTCTACCTCTTTTGCCAGATGCACCGTAACCATACTGTCTTTGCCAAAAGAGCACGCTACCGCTATCCTTGGATAGTTTCTTACGGCGTCTTCAATCAATTCTTTGGCATGCTCAATTTTGTCTTCCATTTTCCCACCTTTATATATTCAGATATTTTTATTCTAATTAAGTCCCGGCCGACGTTTCGCCCAATAAGCGTCTGCTTCAGATGTACATGTTCCCCTCGGCCTTGAACTTTCTTCTCTCTTCAGCCCTTTCGATAACCTCCAAGCCTAAGGGTTTTACCACTTCGTCAAGGTACTTAGACAGACCCAGACGAATAATTATGGCCCCAATCCTTTCTCTGCCCTGCCCATTGGCTTGGTACCACCCCAGAGTCTTCTCTATAAGGGGGTAACACTCCTCATCAGAGACAAACTGAGCTACCTCATAGGAATGGATGGGATGTTTCCCATGTTTTCCCCCCACCCTGACTAGCCACCCCTTTCTGGTGGTTACCATGGCATCCACCGGGCAGACCTTGATACAATCACCGCAATAGATACACTTGTCAGAATCCCTTACTGGCAGTTCATCGACAAGGGTAAGCGCCTTTTCTTCACAGGCAGGTATGCAGAGTCCACAACCATTACACAGCTCCTCTACCAAGTTTGGCTCGACTATTCCCTGGAAGCCTAAGTCTGCCTGTCTAGCCCCGGGACAATCAATAGGACACCCGGCAAAGGTTATCTTGAATTTGTGGTGGTTGGTAGGAATGCCAAAATATCGTCTATCCACCTCCAGACACAAGGCCTGAGAATCCATGAGACCATTGGGGTTATAGGTGCACCCGGCACAGGCAGTGGGCACCCTGATGCGAGGACCGCAGGAGGCGACCGACCAATCAATTTCCTTCAGCTCGGCAACAATAGCATCGAAGTGCTGGTAGTGGACATAAGGAATTTCTATTGATTGGCGAACCGAGTTATGAACCTCTCCCCGCCCATACTTGTCAGCAAGCTCAGCAGCTTTCCGCAATTGTTGCGATGTCAGTGTTCCTCCGGGACATCGCAGCCTCACCGTGAATAGGTTCTCCTGGGTTTGCTTGATAAACCCTCCGCTCTTGAGCTCACCAAAGTCCATCTTCAAACGGCGAGCTTCTCGTTT
>JAPVWE010000228.1 GCA_028572035.1 Desulfobacteraceae bacterium
TAATCAGCCTTTGAAACACACCAATGCAGATCCCTGTTCTTTCTTAACACTCACTAATACCCTCAGACAATTACACGGCTGAAAATTTAATCACCTTTCAAGCTTATTTGTATAAACTGGTTTCAAAGGGCTAAAGTGTTAAGGAATTTTTAATGATCCAAACAATAGAAAACCAGACACAGATCATCCTTGATAGTATAGCTGACGGTGTCTTTACCATTAATCCGGATTGGAAGATCACCTCCTTTAACCGGGCCGCAGAGAAGATAACCGGGATCAAAAAAGATGAGGCCCTCGACCGGCACTGCTGGGAGGTGTTCAGGGCCAGTATTTGTGAAAAGTATTGTGCCTTGCGTAAGACGATGGAAACGGGGCATCCAATTATAAATCAATCTATCTTTATTGTTAATTCAGATGGAGAACGCATTCCTGTCAGCATCTCAACCGCCCTTTTGAAAGACAGAAACAATAACGTGATAGGAGGGGTGGAAACATTCCGTGATCTTAGCGTTGTAGAAGCGCTGCGTAAAGAATTGTCAGGCCAGCATTCCTTTTTAGATATCATTAGTAAGAATAAGGAAATGCAACGTCTCTTTGGAATGCTTGAGCAGGTCTCTGAGAGTAACACCACTATTATTCTTGAGGGTGAGAGCGGCACGGGAAAGGAGCTTTTTGCAAAGGCTATCCATTCCCTCAGTCAAAGGAAGAACGGTCCGATGGTTACCATAAACTGCGGTTCTTTGCCGGATACGCTTCTTGAATCAGAACTGTTCGGATATAAAGCGGGCGCCTTTACAGATGCCAAAAAAGATAAGCCGGGGCGTTTAGCCATTGCCGAAGGTGGGACGGTTTTTCTTGACGAAATCGGAGATATCTCCCCGGCACTGCAGATGCGGCTTCTCCGTGTGCTCCAGGACAGGGTCTATGAACCCCTTGGAAGCACAAAATCCCAAAAGGCGAATGTCCGGATTGTATGTGCCACTAATAAGAATCTAGAGAGTTTGGTGAAGGAGGGGACATTTCGTCAGGATCTTTATTACCGGATCAACGTTGTTAAGCTTATCCTCCCTCCTCTTAGAAAACGAAAGGAAGATATCCCTCTTTTAGCCGAACATTTTGTCCTGAAATTTAACCGGCTGATCGGAAAAGAGATCCATGGCCTCTCATCCGAAGTTTTACCCATCTTAATGTCTTATGATTTCCCTGGAAATATCCGTGAGTTAGAAAACATTATGGAGTATGCGACCCTGGTTTGTAAAAACAGCCTGATCGGAATTGAACACCTTCCTGACTACCTCCGTCAAGGATCAGATACTAATGAAATAGTCCTTAAAGAGACTGGCGAAAAAGACCTTTCATGGAACGATATGGAACGAAGCTTGATTTATGAGGCTTTAAGGAAGAATAATTGGAACAGAGCAGGCACTGCGGCTCAAATGGGAATACACCCAACTACCCTCTGGCGGAAAATCAAGCGTCTTAATCTTCAAATTCCAAAACAGGATGGCCGGACCAGAAAACCATAGGATCTTTACACAAGTTAGTTCGCTTCGCTCATCCTCCGATGCACCTTCTCTTGTTCAGAACCCGGCACGAAGCATCCGGGCATAATAGGTGCCCGATGTATAGAGGGCCGCAGCAGGATTGTGGCCAAGGACACGGTCCTTTGCAATTAGTACCGTTGTGGGGGCCTTGCCATATTTGAAAAACAGAGAGTCATGGCCAACGCACAGACCGACCAAGATATTAAAATCGGTTTCTTCCTCGTTAAGGATGGTTGCCTGAACAACGGGGCTGCACATCGACTCGAACTGCCCGATTCGTATCTTCTCCTCCTCTTTGATCCCGATGGTCTCTTTGGGTGTGGCCCCGGCCTTGCAAGCAACGGAGACAACCTCGAAGTCCTGTGTTTCAAGGATCGTTGTAAGAGCCCTCGCCTCAGGGTGGAGGCCTGCGCAAAAGGCTATACCCAGCTTATGATATTCCATTTTCTTTGCAAACTCACAGATCTCCTGAACCCTCGGTTTGACAGGATGGAATATATAGGGCTGAATGTGCCGGTTGATGTAACATTCTGACTCCTGAATCGATGCCATCCTGGCAAACTCGTGTATTTCGGGCTTTTCATACTCCTTGATGGCCTCCTTTATTGTTTCGCTATAGTTGTCAGTTGGACAGAATTCCGGTCCCTTTCCACCCTCGACACGGCAAATTCGATCCTTTACAGAGCATTTTGCACATTCTGGCCTCCCCTTATCCTTCATAGCTTCTCCTTTCATGGCAGCCTCATGAACACAGTACGCTTTCTCCCGATCAAACCTCCCCCAAATTTTTTTTAATGTCATAATGAACGCTAATGGCCCTGCCTATCATTTCTCTTGTACATTTGTCAAGGCGGGTCGGAAGAGGAACCACGGTAACGTCAAAGTAGCTTCTATACCTCATCCAGGACTTCGTCCGGAAGAGATGGCCCTTTTCAGTGCAGATAGAAAGCAAAGGTCTTAGCGTAACCATATCATTGCAAAAATGCTATCCTACCCAAAGATTCCATTTCCTGCTTGCAATACTGGTTGCTCAATAAATTTATGAATATACAGCATTTTCATGCATTGTGAAGTTGCGCTTTTAATAGTGGCACAAGATTTGCTTTCATTAGAACTAATGCCTTTGTCACCGGCACCCTTGACGAGGTGCTTGACGTCTAGCTGACTGGCACCTTTTCCAGTTCGAAGTTACCAATTGCCG
>JAPVWE010000229.1 GCA_028572035.1 Desulfobacteraceae bacterium
CATTTCGCTCATGACAACCCTGGCGATCTTCCACGGCTCCTTGAGTGGGGCCACAAGACCAAATGCCTCGACATTGGTGATTTTCATTTAATTCCCTCCTTGGTTATATTTTTTATTGGCTATAATTAGTGCTTGACCGAAAAGTGCCAGAATGTCATTGCGAGGAGTGCAACGACGTGGCAATCTCATTAATTATTCAGTAATTTCACTATTATGAGATTACTTCGCTACCGCTCGTAATGACAGAATGAGGGTTTTCATTCAGACACTAATTACCCATTGAAAAACACAAGGCTGAGGGTCACGATAAGAGATACTTTTTGTGTGGGGTAGTCTAACGGGAAATAGGTTTGTGTGTCAATGGAAAAGCACTCGCAAGATATGGCAGTCTTGAAGATCAGGAGCAGTAAGGAATTCAGGCCCAGAGGATATGGTCTTCCATTGTGAGAAACAGGGTGATCAAGAAGTTTTGCCAGCGTATGGAGCTTTTCTTCATTTATAATTTTCTCACAATTCTCAGGGCTGCCTGCTTGACCTCCATATTAGGGTCCAAAAGCATGTCTCGAATCTCTTGTTTAAGCCCAAGTAGATCCTCCCTGCTGACCTCATTTAATTGCTTTAGAGCAAAAGCTCGAATACGGGGATCTTTGTCGCCTAAGCATTTACGACATGTCTGTATATACTCCTTAGTCTCGGTTACGGAGCCAAGCAGTACTAAGGCATCGAAACGAAGATCGGCATTTTCATGGCTCAGATACCTAAGATAAACGGATACCACCTCTTTCTGCTTAGAGTAAAAACGCCACAGATTAAAAAGGATGGATCTCTTTTGTTCCAGGGGTCCATGCTCCAATCGTTCCAGCAGCAGGGTTAAGATGCGGTCATCCCGCATGTTGGACAGGGCATTGACCGCGGTCTGCTGAACCCGAATGTCAGCGTCGTACAGCAGTTCAACGAGAGGAATGGCGGCCTGGGTATTCAACTCCCATCCCAGTGCAAAAGCAGCATGCACCCGTAATTCAGGATCAGGGCTTTTAAGGTCTTCGAGCAGATGATCTATGAGAGGTTGAGGCTCTTCAAGAAAAGGGAAGATAACGCTGAGTTCGATGGAAGCCAGGTGGCGAATCTCTTCGTCTTCACCGGAGTCAATAATCATCTGATACAGGGGCCAGGCTACCTCCTGTTTGGCGAAATTACCCAAAAGTATTATTATTTCATGCTTTAACTGGTGATCAGTATATTTCAGTGCCTTTAGAAGCAGAGGAATAGCTTTGTCGCTTTCTTCTAAAAAGAGCTCTATTGATTCGATATACGCTCTTACCTTTTCAAAAAGGCGTTCTTTGGATTCCAGGTGTATTACTTTGCTCTTATTCATGGTCAAGTAGATTACCCACCCTTGAAGCAATCTCATCTCCCATCTGTTTAGTAGTGGCGTTTCCGCCCATATCTCGTGTTTTCACCTTGCCGTCAGCAAGGATATATTCTACTGCATTCCTCACCTTTTTCGCTGTGGTATCCAGGTCTAAATGCTCTAACATCATGCGCATTGCTTCTATTGAAGCCACCGGATTTACGACACCTTTGCCTGTATACTTCGGCGCCGAACCATGAATAGGTTCGAACATTGAGGGAAAGGCCCTTTCCGGGTTAATATTCCCGCCGGCAGCAAAGCCCATGCCTCCCTGAAGCATGGCTCCCAGATCTGTAATAATATCACCAAAGAGGTTTGAGGCTACTATCACATCAAAATAATCCAGTTTTTTTACAAACCACATAGTGAGAGCATCTACGAGTGCGAAATCCTTCGCTATATCAGGATAGTCTTTAGATACTTCATTGAAGACCTCATCCCAGAAAACCATTGAGTAGTTCAATGCATTAGATTTGGAACAGTTGGTAACCATTCCTACATAATCACTGTGTTCTTTTAATTTCTGCCGTTTGCGAGCAAGATTGAAGGCATACCGTATCACCCTCTCTGTGCCCTTACGGGTGAAGATTGATGTCTGAATTGCTATTTCGTCGGGAGATCCTCTTTTAAACCGTCCGCCCACCTGAGAGTATTCGCCCTCAGTATTTTCCCGAACGACAATGAGATCAATGGAGCCCTGGCGTATATATTTCAGTGGTGTATCCACTCCATCATAGAGATATATTGGACGTAGATTCACGTATTGATCAAAACCTTTGCGGATTTGAAGGAGAAGGGTAAGAGAGATATGGTCAGGAACTTTATCTGCATCACCGATGCATCCAAGAAAGATCGCATCAAAACCAGATAAGATATCCAGAGCATCAGCAGGCATCATAATACCGTGTTTGAGGTAAAAATCACAGCCCCAGTCAAACCATTCAAAGTCAAAGGAAATAGTACTTTCCCTGACAGCCTCCTTGACTACCTTAACAGCCTCTTTAGACACCTCAGGGCCTACTCCATCGCCAGGAATGATAGCGACTCTGTAATCTTTCTTGGTCTTCACATTAGTGCCTTATGTTGAAGTTCACCTAAACTGTTAAATACGTCAAACTATACGCTATTGATCCAGCATATACAAATCTATTATAAAAAACAACTGCAATATTTCAGTCGGACTTAGTTCGCTTTGCTCCCACCACTGTCTCTTTAGCAATCTGTGCTCCAATTTTCCCTTCAATTACAAAGGGAGCAGGTCTATCATGAAGAATAGACTCGTTGATCCGGATATGGTATATACAAATACCTCGATTGTATAGGAATTTCC
>JAPVWE010000230.1 GCA_028572035.1 Desulfobacteraceae bacterium
AATGTATAGATTTAATCACAAAGATCTATTGGGAATGGATCAACTGTCAGTTAACGATATAAACACGATCTTGGATACTGCCGATGCGTTCATGGAGATCTCCTCCAGAGATATAAAAAAGGTTCCAACATTAAGAGGAAAAAGTGTGGTCAGTATTTTCTATGAACCAAGCGCCAGGACAAAGGCATCTTTTGAAATGGCCGCCAAAAGACTCAGTGCAGATACTTTAAGCTTTTCAGCAACAGATAGCAGTATGGTAAAGGGAGAAACGCTTATAGATACTGCCCGGAATCTTCAGGCAATGAATCCAGATATTATTGTCCTTAGACATTCTTCCAGTGGGGCCCCACATCTTTTGGCCAGATATATGGATGCAGGCGTAATAAATGCAGGAGATGGAATGCATGAACATCCTACTCAGGCACTGCTGGATCTATTTACCATTAGGAAAAAGAAGGGCAGGATAAAGGGATTACGAGTTGTTATAATTGGAGACATAGCTCACAGCAGGGTAGCGAGATCTGATATAATAGGGCTCAGGAAAATGGGTGCGGATGTGACAATATCGGGTCCACCAACCATGATTCCGGTTGATGCCGAGTCCCTAGGCGTAAGGGTTGTCTTCGATCCGGCAAAGGCATTAAGAAGAAAGGATGTTATCATGGTGTTGCGGATTCAGCTCGAAAGGCAGAGTGGAATCCAATTTCCGAGCCTGCGGGAGTATTCCCTCTTTTTTGGTTTGAATAAGGAACTCATGAAACGGGCAAAAAAGGATGTCATAATAATGCATCCAGGCCCTATAAATAGGGGTGTTGAGATAACAGGAGATGTGGCGGATGGTTCCTTTTCTGTTATACTGGATCAGGTGAGCAATGGTGTGGCTATAAGAATGGCCCTGCTTTACTTGTTAATTGGAGGGGGGAGAGGTGATAACCTGGATTAAAGGTGGAGAGGTAATAGATCCTCGCTCTGGAACAAAAAGGACACTGGATATTGTTATACAAAAGGGAAAGATTGAAAGACTCCTTCCCCCTGGTAAGTTTAATCCCTCTGAGGATATCGATTTAAAGATAATAGACGCCTCTGGGATGATAGTAGCACCTGGTCTCATTGATATGCATGTCCATTTCAGGGAGCCAGGAGAGGAGTACAAAGAGACAATTGCCACTGGAAGCCAGGCTGCTGCTGCAGGAGGATTTACCTCTGTGGCATGTATGCCTAATACAAATCCTGTAAATGATTCACGATCTGTTACCGACTTTATCTCGGAGAGAGCGCGAAAGGCTAACCTGGTAAGGGTTTATCCGGTTGCGGCTATAAGCAGGGGTTTGAGGAGTGAGTCACTCACTGAATTTGGTGACCTTAAACAGGCAGGTGCTGTGGCTGTATCCGATGATGGGAGACCAGTTACCAGCACTGAGCTCATGAGAAGGGCAATTGAATATGCACGGTTTTTTGATCTACCAGTGATTTCACATTGTGAGGATCTCGATCTGTCAAATAAGGGTGTTATGCATGAGGGCACTATTTCAACCCGGCTGGGTTTACAAGGGATTCCGGCGGCAAGTGAAGAGATAATGGTTATACGGGAGATACTCTTAGCAAAGTTAACAGGTTATCCTGTTCATATTGCCCATGTTAGTACCGAGGGATCTGTTGCATTTATTAAACAGGCCAAGGAAGAAGGGATACCTGTGACAGCTGAGACAGCCCCACATTATTTCAGTCTTGATCACACAGCCCTCACCGAGTTTGACACCAACGCCAAGATGCGTCCCCCGTTGAGGGAACCCAAGGATGTGGAGGCCATAAAGAGGGGACTTTCTCAAGGCGTAATAGATGTTATCGCAACCGATCATGCCCCTCACAGCCCATTGGAGAAAGATGTAGAGTTTGATAAGGCCGCATTTGGTATAATAGGCCTGGAGACCGCTTTATCTCTTACTTTGGCCCTGGTCAGGGAAGGGGTGATAGACTTACCTGCTGCCATAGCAAAGCTTTCCTATAATCCCGCCTCCATTCTCAGCATAAAAGGTGGCATTATTGAAGAGGGAAAGGAAGCAGATATAACAATCATAGACCTGAACAGTGAATATGTGGTAAAAGAGGAAGGTTTTGAATCAAAAAGCCATAATTCCCCTTTTATTGGCTGGAAGATGACAGGTAAGGCCATTTTGACAATGGTCGGAGGAAGGATTGTCTGGGAGTCCGATGAACAACTCAATCCTCGTAGTTGATGACGAATTAAGTATGCGGGAATTCCTTGAGATTTTATTGACCAAGGAAGGTTACAGGGTGAGTTGTGCGGCTAGCGGGGAGGAGGCGTGTAGTGTTCTGGACAGAGAGATATTTGATTTGGTTATTACCGATATTCGGATGGACACCATAGATGGTTTAGGTGTTTTAAGAAAGGTAAAAGAGGTCGATTCAGAAACCCCGGTGATAATTATATCGGCATTTGCCACAGCAGAGACAGCTGTTGAGGCCATGAAGGATGGGGCCTATGACTATATTCCCAAACCTTTTGACACTGGTGAATTCAAAAAGATTGTCCAAGATGCCATTCGAAAAAAAACGGTTTCAAGGGATGAGGAGGAGGATCATCTAAAAACAGGGTACCACTTTGGTTGCCTGATAGGGGAAAGCCCTCAAATGAAGAGGATTTATGACCTGATCAAAAGGGTTGCTACCACCAAGACAAACATACTTATCTCCGGTGAAAGTGGCACAGGCAAGGAGT
>JAPVWE010000231.1 GCA_028572035.1 Desulfobacteraceae bacterium
ACATCCAGGATAACGATTTCAATACTACGATCTTTTTCAAGCCGTTCCAAGGCCTCTTCTCCACTAAGGGCCGTTACAATGTGGAGTCCTCTTTTAGACAGACGCCTGGTTACAGTCTCCACAAAGGGTATTTCATCATCAACCAAAAGTACGTTTGCTGTGGGCATTGGCAATTCCCTTTTAGTAAAGGTTTCCAGCCTCTTGGTGAGAATCCGGGATTTTGGGCAGTCCCTCAACATTATTTTCCCTGTCTTTTGAAAGGGGGATGATAACACGGAACGTAGTTCCGATATCGATCACGCTGCGCACACTTATCTCTCCGCCTAATTTCTTGATAATACCGTAGCAGATGGACAGGCCCAAACCAGTGCCTTTACCAACCGGTTTAGTGGTAAAGAATGGATCAAATATTCGTGCCAGGTTATCTTTCGGAATTCCAGGACCATTGTCAGAGACCTCAATCACTATATTGTCTTCTTCCAATTGAGCGGATATGGACATAGTTCCGCCCTTCTTTTCCATGGCATCAAGGGCGTTATTAATCAGGTTGAGAAGAACCTGTTGCAACTCAGTCTGAGACGCTTCTATCGCAGGGAGGTCCTTTTGAATATTTGTATTAATGGCAACGCCTCCGTATTTCGCACTTTTTGTTGAAATGTCGATTATATCCTCGATCAATTCATTTAGCTGAACCTCTTGAACTCTTGAGTCGGTTTTTCTAGCAAAGCTGAGTAACTTATGTGTTATCTCCTTACAGCGTTTTCCTTGGGTCCGGATCTGTTTTAACGCTCTTCTAAATTCATTCAAGTTCTTGCCTTCCCGAAATTCTTCCTCTTCCAGTAAATCATCGATCCAGCCAGCTTCCTCAACCATAATGGCGATCGGATTATTGATCTCGTGGGCAATACCAGCTGCCAGTTCACCTACTGAGGCCAGTTTACCAGTTTGAAACATCTGCTCGTTCATCTTTTCCTTTTCTTTATCCGCCAGTGCAATGCGACGAACCATCTTCTTTGACAGGCCAAAGGCCTTGGCCACGATAAGGGCCCCGACTATCGAGATAATAACAAGGGCTATTGTTTGCGTCTTTCTTAGACCAGAAAATGCATCCGAAGCCCTTTGCTGATAGATCAGAAGCCAATCACCATCTTTGAGAAATGTCGCCACGCAGATATTTTTGTGCCCGGAATCATCGGTCCTCTGAACGATAGAAATCTCGTGTTCTGTCATGTTTTTGATTCCAAAGGAATCCAGGAAAGTTCCTTTTCTGGAGTTCGTGTTATGAAGCGGTCTGGTCTGATACTGCCCATCCCTGTTCAGGATGAAGGCGGAGCCGGCCTTCCCAATGCGAATGTCCTCCACAAGTCTATTAAGGGCCTCGTAATCGATAGTAGCTCGCAAGATCCATTGCTTTCCCATCCGACCCTTTCTCACGGCTATTATGAAGTGGGGAAGATCTCGCAAACCCAAAGATACATCACTTATAATATAGTCGGCATTCATGGCTTCTTGATACCAGTCGGCGTCTGAATATCGGGCGTTTCCCAACTTGATTGGTCCGGCATAAGCGACTTGGAGGCCTTCCTCATTGACCACTCCAAGGTCCACAAAGACAGGGCCATGTTGCAATTGTAAGGACTTCAATGTGTCCTGCAAGAAAGATTCTTCACGCAATTCTTCAAAACTAAAGACTTCTGCCAAGAACCGAATGTCGCCCAGTTTTTCTTTTAGGAAAATATCAATACTTTGTTTGCCTTTTTGAACTACCTCTCCGAGATGAGCGTGAACCTTTTCTTTATAGGAAATATGAAACTGATAGAGAAGGATGCCGCTGACCAGAATCATGGGCATGAAGGGCACAACGACCACGATCAAGAGTATACTTTTTATCAATGATCTATAGTAATTATTAGTCGGCATGTTTTCTTGCTCGCTTCAATACAAACTTCAACATAGCTGGTCCACCCTGTGTCCCATCTTAACTTTTGATCAAGGGCGTAAAGCGTTGGTTACTGGATAGGATCTTAATCCTGGGAGTCATCTTTCGATCCGCTTGAAGGATAAAACCCACGAGTCTTTGCCTCGGTCAAGGCAGACCGGGTATCGTCCATGCCTCTCTTCTCATTATCTTCATTCATCAACTCAGCCATGGTTTTCCGGGCGATTTCCCTCTCACCCGCTTCGGCAAAGGCTGCAGCCATTATGACGTTGTCCACCCTGTCTCTGAATTTCTTTAATTTGTTCCAGGCCTTATGCAGGGTTCCAACCAGGTGATCGATGTCCACCGGTTTTTTCAAGTAGGCAAACGCCCCCAGTTTCTTGGCCATCTCTTCATCTTTGTCCGTTCCATGGCCGGTCAGGATAACAACCTGAACATCGGGTTGGGTCTTTTTGACCCGGCGGAGCACCTCTATCCCGTCAATTCCAGGCATTCTGAGGTCCAAGACCATGATGTCCGGTTTCCCATCTTTAACCGCCTGTAAAGCCTGCTCACCATCGTAAGCGATCTCTGCATCAAGATTCCTTAGCTCCAGCCGCTCTGAAAGGCTCTCAACAAACTCCTTTTCATCATCCACCAAAAGAATCTTCAATTTTTTCTTTTTCATGCTCTCTCCCCTCTTTCTTACATAATCTGATAGAACTTAGTTCGCTTCGCTCACTATGCACGGACCATGGCACTCTCTCCATTTTGGGGACTGCCTTTTTACTTTAGCAGCAAGG
>JAPVWE010000232.1 GCA_028572035.1 Desulfobacteraceae bacterium
GTTCATGGGGATATCGGCGAAGAGTTTGCCTTCCATCCGGATAAAACCTATCTTGTTGTCTTTCTGCCATGCAACCCAATCGCTCGGGCCTATGTGAATATTCTCTTTTTCCAGGCGCTTTTCAACCAGTTGAGATTGCACGGCTTCGGTCTTGGACTCTTTCTTGGACACAAGGCGGCTTCTGCTTAGCATATTGAGAAAATCTGTGTTGCCTCCTGTATTGAGCTGATAGGTCCTTTCAAGTTTAACCCCTCTCTTTTTGAAAAGGTTTGTTAAGACCCGATGCACTATTGTTGCCCCGAGTTGAGATTTCACATCGTCTCCTATGATCGGTATCCCTTCTTTCTCAAATCTCTTCCCCCATTCTGGATTGCTGGCAATAAATACAGGGATGTTATTTATGAATCCTACTCCGGCCTCAAGGGCGCATTGGGCATAAAATCTGGCGGCATTCTCTGATCCTACGGGAAGGTAATTCAGGAGGATCTCGGCCCTGGATTCCTTTAATATATTGATACAATCCTCTTTGGATGGCTCTTTCTCATCAGATAAGAGAAATGTATATTTGTCCTCATAGTCTCGCATGTGCTCAGAGAAACCATCCAATATGGCGCCCATCTCTACCTTGACACCTGTCTTGGGCATATCCTTGCAGAATACAGTGGTGCAGTTTGGTAATTCAAATATAGCCTCTGAGACATCCTTTCCGACCTTTCTTTTGTCTATGTCAAAGGCAGCTACTATTTGGATATCATAGGGTTTGTAGGCCCCAATCTCCCAGTGCATCAATCCAATAGCATCTTTGCTGTCCTTCCTTTTATAGTATTCTATACCTTGAAGCAGTGAGCTTGCACAGTTACCAATACCGGCAATAGCAATTTTGATTTTGTCCATAGGCAACTCCTTTGATCAAATATCCCTGTTTGAGAAAATAGATAACGGGACAACTTAGATTTGAGCTCTGGAAATCCTCTTCAAGACCCCATTTCTTTGCTATTTCTTTAGGGTGGTTTATCATTTGATAAAGGGTTTCTTGCATCCATTATCAAAAAGGGTAAATGATTAAGTTTCATGTAAGACTTCCAAATGAAGGGTAAAATAGGTCAACGTTTCTTGTTAACAAAAAAGCATATCATTTGCAAGAATTTTATACCTCAAATATTTGGAAGAGAGGGTTTGTGTGGTTATTTGACATTATACTTTAAAGAGAATAGGTTGAGCTGAATGATGCTCATCTGTGAGGTAAGATATGGATATTGCGATTATTCTTATATATTTCTCAGGTCTGATCTTTATTGGGAGTAGATCCTTTAGGATTGCGAAAGGGATAGACAGTTTTTTTGTTGCTGATAGGAGAGCCCCCTTCCTTTTAGTTGTTGGGTCCCTTTTTGCTACCATAATTGGGGGATCTTCCACTATTGGAATGGCCGGCCTGGGGTACAAGCAAGGTTTGGTAGGATCCTGGTGGCTTCTGGTAGGAGCTATTGGACTTTTTCTTCTGGGGCTTTTTTTGGCAGAAAAGGTGAGGGGGTATTCCCTTTATACCTTACCAGAGATTCTTGAGGTCCAGTATGGTCCTGAAGCGAAACTCTTTGCATCAGGGTTGATAGTAATTGCCTGGATGGGTATCATTGCAGGCCAGATAGTAGCGGCAGGAAAGATCTTGGAGACCATTTTGAAAGTTCCACCATCCATTCTAATGATTATGACCGCTTTTGTCTTTATCATTTATACCTTGCTCGGAGGTCAACATTCAGTTGTTCGCACGGATACAATCCAGAGCCTGATCATTGTTATTGCAATTCTGGTCTCGATTCCCCTTTGTCTTGGCAAAGTGGGAGGGTTTTTCTTGATGAGACAGGCCCTTGGCGGGGACTACTTTTCCTTTCCCGTAAGCCAGCATTTTACCTGGAAGGCATTAGCTACCTATCTATTTTTGGTTGGTTCGACCTATTTGGTGGGACCTGATATATACTCACGGCTCTTTTGTGCTAAGGATAAGAAAACCGCCAAGGGTGCCACCCTGACAGTAGCCCTGGTATTAATACCATTTGCCTTTATTATAACTATGATAGGTATGTCGGCCAGGGTATTGTTCCCCCAGATCAGTCCTGAGGCTTCCTTTCCCATAATGATTAACCATCTTTTCCCGGTAGGATTGAGTGGGCTCGTTATTGCTGCACTCCTTTCTGCGATGATGTCCTCAGCAGATACATGTCTTTTGACAACCAGTACAATTCTATCAGTTGACATAATAAGGCCCCTCTTAAGGCCAGGTATAGAAGAGAGAAAATTGCTTTTGCTTTGCCGCTACTTTATTGTGCTGATAGGCGTCTTTTCTCTAATCCTTGCCCTGATGTTGAAAGGAGTCATTCCATCTCTTCTTCTTGGCTATACTGTTTACACCTCCGGACTGGTTTTCCCTGTCCTTCTTGGTTTTTACAGGCATAGGCTCAAGCTCAACAGGGGGGGTGCGATCTCGGCCATGGTGGCAGGAGGCGGATTGGCACTGATTGGGAAACTTATGGGATTGAGTGATTTTGGCCTCTATGGTTTTTTTCTATCAGGCCTTATCCTGATATTAGGGAGCAGATTTTTTCAGTTTGTGAAGGTTAAATGATAATGGTCTCGTAAAAAGTCGCCGGTGGTGTCATTGCGAGCGTAGCGAAGCAATCTCATTGGCTGTAACTGCTTGAAATCAGGAGATTGCGGAGCCTGTTC
>JAPVWE010000233.1 GCA_028572035.1 Desulfobacteraceae bacterium
GCAGAAATTAATATCAACATCTTGTGGATACATCAACCTCTAATACAAACGCATTAATTGAAATGTCATTGCGAGTGAAACGAAGCAATCTCACAGAGAACGAGATTGCTTCCGAGTTCCGGAATTCGGAAACACGCCCTTCGGGCTGGCAATGACAATGTAAACGACTTTAGTGCGTTTGTATTAGATTGATTCTGGAGGATAGTCGTGAAAGACAAAATAGCCGATCTTATTGCTAAGGCTGACACCCAAGATTGGAAGAGGATTGAAGTAGCATTTGGGGACGATTTCCTGGAGATATCCGTCCCCCCTGATTGCGCTATCTTGCACATGAAAAAAATGCCCCCTCTTGCCCACTCGAAAGAAGAAATCTTAAATGCCTTGAGTAATCCCATCGGCTCGCCAAAGTTAGAAAAAATCGTTCGCTCGAAAGGTAAACCCGTAGGCGATGTAACAGTTTGTGTTACCGTCTCTGATATTACCCGCCCCGTACCTTACAAAGGGGAGAATGGTATTCTTCTGCCACTCTTTGAGATAATGGAATGTGCAGGGGTTAAGAGAGACAACATCCTAATTGTTGTCGGCACTGGCATGCACCGTGCGAGCACGCCTGATGAAAAGCTTTTCATGTTTGGCAGGGAGGTTGTGGATCACTATTCCATTGTTGATCATAACTGTGAAGACCTATCCTCCCAGGTTTTGGCTGCCCACACAACCAAGGATACCGAGGTATATGTAAATAAAATCTTTTATAATGCTGATGTCAAGATTGTAACGGGGCTTGTGGAGAGCCATTTTATGACTGGTATCTCAGGTGGAAGAAAAGGGGTATGCCCGGCTTTGGTGAACACCACGACAATTCAAAAATTCCATGGAGTGGATTTTCTCGAGCATCCAAATGCAACTAATTTAGTACTTGAGGGTAACCCTTGTCATGAGGAAGCATTGGAGGTTGCTCAAACGGTTGGGGTTGATTTCCTGGTCAACACCACCCTCGACAACAGGTTATGTATTACAGGAGTCTTTGCCGGCGATCTGGTTGAAGCTCACCTTGCAGCCGTTGAAGCAATGAAAGAGTTTGTGCAAGTACCTGTGGATGAGCCATTTGATATAGTCTTGACCCATGCTGGTTATGTTGGGAGAGACCACTATCAAAGTGTTAAAGCTGCGGTCTGTGCTCTGCCAGCCGTTAAGGAAAATGGCTTAATCCTAATGGTTGCTAACAATATAGATGCTGAACCAATAGGCTCTCTGGAATATAAAACATTATTGCATCTTTTTAAAATCTTGGGTCCTGATCGTTATATCTCTATCCTACAACACCCCGACTGGATTTTTACCAAAGACCAGTGGGAGCCTGAGATGTGGGGGAAACCAATCCGTAAGGTTTGTGAGGATGGACTGATTTACTGCGCTCCCCAAATACCCGTAGAGGACTATGAAATTATCCCAGGGGTGAGCGGATATGAATTTATAGGCAGTGGCACTGAATTTGGCTCTACCAAGGAGAAGGCAACAGCGATGTTTCAGAATGCGGTAATCTATGCTGTGCATCACCCGAGATTTGATGGTAGAAAACCCACCATCGCCTTCATTGACGAGGGACCCTACGCTATCCCAGTTGTGAAGACGTAAAATACCCTGTCCTAAATATGTTGTTATCTAATAACAAAAAATATGTAAAAGGAATATGGGTAATGTCAAAACTTTTATGAAAAAAGAGATATTGATATGAAATATGGAAATCAATCAGCAGTAGGGCAGGCGAGACGCCTGTCCTACCAAGGAGGTAAGGCAAGGTTGATTTGAACTAACCAATTGAAGATAAATGATATTTTACGAATTAATAAAATAGTTTTGACAATATTGGAATATTAGCAAAGGAGGGCGTATGAGCGCTGAAATTCTCGAGAATCTAAAGAAAGCTATTACAGGATACGATAGGGAGGGAGCAGTAGATTGGGCCAGAAAAGCGGTCCAGGAAAGAATAGATCCTATTAAGGCCCTGGATACAATGACAGTGGCTATAAGACAGATCGGCGATGGCTTTGGGCAAGGAGAGCTTTGGCTTCCTGATTTGGTTGGTGCCGCAGCTGCAATGACAGCTGCCACACCTATAATAGAAGAGGAAATAAAGAGGGTAGGTGCCAGGAGAGAGAGCCTGGGCATCGTTGTTATAGGAACGGTCTATGGCGATATCCATACCATAGGAAAAACTATGGTAGCCACCCTGCTTACAGCCAATGGCTTCGCCGTGAATGACCTTGGTATCAATGTCACTGCTGAGAGTTTCGTACAGGGAGTTAATGAGCATAAAGCAGGTATACTGGCTATGTCTGCCCTCATGACCACGACTGCCCCAGAGCAGAGAAAGGTTATCACAGCACTCAAGAAAGAGGGCATCAGAGACACGGTGAAGATAATGGTGGGTGGAGGTGCTATAACCCAAGAGTTTGCTGATAGCATTGGGGCAGATGGATATGATCCTACAGCACCTGGAGCAGTGGAATTAGCCAGGAGACTGGTGGGGAAATAAAGGAGGAAATCATGGCTGCAAAAGGGTTTACACGCAATTTTAGGCCTCTGGAGATATTAACCGAGCAGGAGGTCGAGGCCATTCACAGAGGCACTTTGGAGGTCCTTTGGGTAACCGGGGTCAGAATGGAGCATGAGAGAGCCTTGAAGCTTTTGGAGAG
>JAPVWE010000234.1 GCA_028572035.1 Desulfobacteraceae bacterium
CAAAAGTATTTGACCTCTTATACTTTTTTTGTGTTGGATCTATGTTTATTTCTTTTTTGTTTATTGGCCCCAGGCGTACAAAAAATAGGTAGTTAACGAAAACAACCAGAGCAAATAATCCTAACCACATAAATACCCTTCTGGGCGTGGATGGAATCTCCCGTTTGATTGCGGCCTTTCCCCTCTTAAGGCCTAATGTCGTATACGTATGTTTACTTTTATAGTCTTTTATTAGCACGCCATTAATATAGGAATGAAGTTAGAAGATATAAAGGGATAAGAAATCTTTAGTGTTCTTATTAATAAAACTAAACAATTTATGGATTGAAAGCTACATTTTTGTTAATTCTTGTGAAGAATGGGTGATGAGAGTTTCTTTTTTCTGATGTGCCACAACCTTTGAATGTTGCTAAAATATGCTGGGCTCCACAAATTCTCCAAAGATATCTCTGAAGACATCGGTCATCTCCCCAACGGTGGCATATGCCTTACAGCAATCTACCAGGTAAGGCATAACATTCGCTTTATCCCTGGCTGCCTTCTCTAACGCCTTCAATGACCGGGTAACCTCCCTGCTGTTCCTTGTTCTTCTCAGCTCTTTAAGGCTTTTTATCTGCTCTATCGCTGATTCATCGCTGTATTCATGAAGCTCTACCTCTCCCTGTTCACCTCCAGTATGTTTGTTGATACCTATCTTTATCAGTTCCCCGCTCTGAACCCCTTTTTCAAATTCATAGGCCTGCCTTGCCACTTCTTTCTGAATATGTCCTGCCGAGATTGCCTTAACCATTCCCCCCATTTTATCGATCTTGTCCATCTCCTCAACAATCTTCTCCTCCATCTGTTTGGTAAGGGTCTCGATAAAATATGAGCCTGCTAAGGGATCCACTGTGTCCCGTAGGCCCACCTCATCCATTAAGAGCTGGAGTGTCCTCAGGGAGATCAGGGCAGAGTGAGGGGTAGGAATGGTATAGGCCTCATCGTATGAACACAGTGCTATTGTCTGAGCACCGCTTAAGGCAGCAGCCAGGGCATAATAGGCGCTTCTAACAATGTTATTCTCGGGCTGTTCCTTTGTGAGGCCTCCCCCGCCTCCGCCAAATAAACCTCTTAAGAACATTGACTTCTCGTTTTTTCCTCCATATCTCTCTTTAATGTTTTTTGCCCATAGCTTTCTCGCTGCCCTGAATTTTGCCACCTGTTCCCACAGATTCCCAAATACATCGAGGTTAAAGGAGAATCTGGCGACAAAGTCATCAATACTGTACCCCCGCTCCAAGACATTATCTATATATGCATTTGCAATCTGTATCGCATAAGCAATCTCCTGAACCGGAGTGGCCCCTGCCTCCCTGATATGGTATCCGCAAACACTCACCGGATTAGCCCTCGGCATCTCCTTCACGGCGTATTCAATGACATCACCAATCAAGCGGACAGCAGGCTCTACCGGAAATATCCATGCCCCCCTGCCAACTATCTCCTTCAATATATCATTCTGTGGGGTGGCACTAATCTGCTCTTTAGAGAATCCATACCCTTCTGCAACAGCCTGATACATGGCAAGCATGACCGAGGCAATAGCATTTATGGTTAGACCAGAACCAATTCTATCAAGGGCAATGTCTCTAAAGGCAATTTCAAAGTCCCTCAGCGAATCCACGGCCATTCCGACTCGGCCTACCTCTCCTTCTGCTATCGGGTTATCAGAGTCGTAACCCATTTGCGTGGGGAGATCAAATGCCACATTTAGCCCAGTTTGCCCTTGAGAGATCAGGAGTTTCCAACGTTCATTCGTCTCTTTCGGGGTTCCGAAGCCCGAGTATTGGCGCGTTGTCCATTCCCTGCTCCTGAAGCCCAATTTATGGATTCCCCTGGTAAAGGGATACTCTCCAGAATTGCCAAGATCTTTCTCATAGTCAAATCCAACCTCCTTAAGATCATCCTCTGTATAAAGAGGTTTGACATGGATCCCTGATTGGAGGGTAACATCCTTAATCCTATCCTTTTCATCTTTTATGTATCTGGCTACTCCCATGGATTCCCCCTATGGTCAGTCATGTACATTTTCTCTAATAAACTTTATGCTCTCCTCAAAGGGTGTCCCACCAGGGAAAACCCCTGTAACCCCGATCTCTTTCAGAACAGGGATATCTTTGGCCGGTATTACCCCTCCCACCACAACAATTACCCTATCTAAGCCCTCTTTCTTAATCAATTCCATTATCTTCTTGGAGATTGGAATATGGGCCCCGGACATGATAGAGAGGCCTATAACATCCACATCCTCTTCAATAGCCATCTTAACGATAGAAGGAACGGTTTGATGTAGCCCGGAATATATTACCTCCATGCCGGCATCTCTAAGGGCATGGGCCATTACCTTTGCACCCCTGTCATGACCGTCAAGGCCTGGTTTTGCAATAAGAATCCGGATCCTCTTGAAGGACATTATTTTTTTCTCCTCTATCTATGATGGTTTCGTAAAAAGTCGCCGGTGCTGTCATTGCGAGCGTAGCGAAGCAATCTCATTGGCTGTAACTGCTTGAAATCAGGAGATTGCGGAGCCTGTTCCGAGCACAGCGAGGAATCTCAGTTTCCGTGATGTCAGGCATCATACTTCTTAGTTGTAAAGGAAAGGCTCCGGGTTTGCTTCGGCTCTGCCTCGCAACCGCTTCGCTCCTCGCAATG
>JAPVWE010000235.1 GCA_028572035.1 Desulfobacteraceae bacterium
GAAGACAATGACGAGTTGCTCGTGCGCACGGTTTGAAGCGGCACGCTGAGGCCCCCTGTTAGAGGGCATGAGGTAAAAAAAGACATCTCCATGCTCATGCGTCTCACCAAGAGTAACTATTTGGCCTTGAGTAAAGGCCAGGAGTAGTTTTCAAAGAGCTAAAATGTTACCAAATATTAAATAACTGCCTCTTTGTGTCTGGCTGCATGACATTGGATATTGACTGCTACCGGCAAGCTTGCAATATGGCATGGTTCAATTTCAAGAAATACATCAAGTGAGGTAGTATCTCCGCCATATCCCATGGGACCGATCCCCAATTTATTGATACTTGCTAAAATCTCCTCCTCAATCTTTGCCAATTCCAGATCAGCATTTCTATCCCCTATGTTTCTTAGGAGTGCCTTTTTGGCTAGGATTGCAGATCTTTCAAAGGTTCCTCCAACTCCAATGCCGATAATAGTTGGTGGGCAAGGATTGGAACCAGACTCTTTTACCCTCTTTACTACAAAGTCTTTAATTCCCTCAATACCTACTGCAGGGGTAAGCATATCAACCCTGCTCATATTCTCGCTGCCTCCTCCTTTGGGGGCAAAGATGATCTTCATTTTATCTCCTGGGACAATTTGCAGGTGTAAGATAGCTGGGGTGTTGTCACCTGTGTTTTTTCTGGTAATAGGATGGCATGCCGATTTTCTTAAATAGCCTTCCATATACCCTTGCCTTACTCCCTCGTTGATTGCCTCTTTAAGATCACCTCCTGTGATGTGGACATCCTGACCGATTTCAATAAACACGACAGCAAGCCCGCAGTCCTGGCATATAGGAACCTTCTCTTCTCGAGCAATTCTTGCATTCTCTATCAGTTCCTTAAGGACCTCTCTTCCTGTTCCTGAGTCTTCTTTTTCTATAGCCTGGTTAAAGGCAAGAAGGACATCATCCCCAAGATCATAATTTGCATCTATGCACAAGTCCCTGACTACCTTGATGATTTCCTTAGTAGAAATCTCCCTGATCATTATCCTGTTTCCTGACTTTATGGGCTGATTGCTTCTCACGCCTAAACCGGGATATTTCCGTGTTTCCTGGCAGGCCTTGTTTCCCTTTTTGTAGTCAGCATCTCTAAGACATCTATAATCCGGGGCCTGGTATCCCGTGGTAGGATAACTGTGTCTACAAATCCCCGTGAGGCAGCAATGTATGGATTGGAAAAGAGATCCTGATACTCGGTAATCTTCTCTTCCCTCTTTGCTGTGGGATCGGATGCCCCTGCTATCTCCTTTCTATGAACAATCTCTGCTGCTTGTTCAGCCCCCATAACAGCGATTTCCGCAGTGGGCCAGGCAAGGACATAGTCACTCCCTAAAGGCTTACCGCACATGGCAAGAAAGGCTCCTCCATAGTCTTTTCTGGTTATCAAGGTTACCTTTGGCACAGTAGCTTCACTATAACACCAGAGAAGTTTGGCGCCATGCCTTATAATACCTCCCCATTCCTGGTTACTTCCCGGTAGATAACCAGGCACATCGACTATGGTAAGGAGTGGAATATTAAAGGCATCACAGAACCTGATGAACCTGGTTGCCTTATCTGAGGCATTGATATCAAGACAGCCGGCCAGGAATCTTGGTTGATTTGCAATGATCCCTACTGTTCTTCCATTGAACCTGGCAAAACAGATAATCATATTCCTGGCATAATGCTCATGGGGTTCAAAGATCTGACCCTTATCAACAATGGAGCGAATAATATCCTTCATATCATAATAGGCCTTCGGGCTATCAGGGATGATAGTGTCAAGCATTGGATCAGGCCGATTGGGATCATCTCCTAAATCCACCACCGGAGGATCTCCCGTATTATTTGATGGCAGATAGGTGAGCAATTCCTTAATCCTTTCTATACAGTGGGCATCGCTATCACATGCAAAATGGGCAACCCCACTTTTTGTGTTATGCACCATCGCTCCACCCAGATCCTCAAAGCTTATATCCTCACCAATAGTTGCCTTAATTACCGCCGGACCGGTGATAAACATATAACTGCTTTTCTTTGTCATAAATACCCAATCGGTCATGGCAGGAGAATATACCGCACCCCCAGCAGTAGGGCCCATAATGGCTGAGATTTGGGGAATCACCCCAGAGGAACAGGAGTTCCTGTAAAATATGTTACCATAGCCAGAAAGGGCATCAACCCCTTCCTGTATCCTGGCCCCTCCTGAATCATTGAAACCAACAATAGGGGCCCCAGTCCTGACAGCCAGATCCATAACCTTACATATTTTTTCGGCATGCATCTCTCCCAGGGTACCGGCTACAGAGGTGAAATCCTGGGAAAATGCATATACCAACCTTCCATTTACCATGCCGTGGCCAGTGACAACCCCTTCCCCGGGAATAAACGTTTTAGGCATATCAAACTCGGCACACCGATGTCTGACAAACATATCAAGCTCCCGAAAACTGCCAGGATCAAAGAGCAAATCCAGTCTTTCCCGTGCAGTCAGCTTACCTCTGTCATGCTGTTTCTGGATCCCTTTTGCCCCCCCCATGGCAAGATCTTTTTCTTCCCTCTCTTTTAACTCATTAAGTTTATTTGCAGTAGCACCCATCAAGTCCTCCTTTCCATTAATCTCTAATGACCAGGATTTGGACTAACAACCAGTTGC
>JAPVWE010000236.1 GCA_028572035.1 Desulfobacteraceae bacterium
CAGGTGGGAAAAGTATAGACTTATATCACAATACGAAAGTTTTTTGGCCTTTCATTTTTCCACAATCATAGCATTATGTTGTCAGTTAACCTAAACCTTTGAAAATGCAGGGGAATCCCGATTGCCTTTGAGACGTGTAAGTAGCTGAAATAATTTAGGAATAAAATGAATTAAATTTTTATCTCCATAACCTCTTGCTATAATTAAATAATAAAACTGACAACATAAATAGCAGTATCATTCAGTCTCAATCTTCAGTTTTCTAATATTGTTGTTCAAGCGCAGAGCCGCCTAATTATTTTGGTGTAAACCTCGGTTCCTTTAATCACATTTTCCACTGAAATTTTTTCGTCGATACCATGAAGCATATTGATATCCTCCAGGCTGACTAAAACTGGGCAGATGCCGTATGCAGGGATACCTTTATCCCTGAAGAATCGGGAGTCCGAGGCTGCGAAAAGGAGTGAGGGTGCAACTATACAGTCTGGGAATTCCTCTTGGAGTACTTCCTCGATGAGTGCATAATCCTGGGTTCCCCAACGTGACTCAGTCGGCTCGGTTGAGCCGGTCAAATCAAAGCTGATCTCAGTGTCGCCGAGTCGTTCTTTTATCATCTTCATAAACGAATCCACGTCCTGGCCTGGCAAGAGTCGGATATCAAGCTGGGCCTCGGCCGTGCCAGGAATGACGTTGACGTTTGTCCCTGCTTGCATCCAGGTTAGGCTTATGGTGTTCCTGACCATAGCCGAGATCTGAGGAATAGCCAGTAGGCCACTTTGGTTCAGGATATTAATCAGGGTCTCGGTTTTCCCGTCCTCGATATATGGATTAAGAAAATCCCAGCCTTGACCCATCTTCCTGAAGTACTCGGCAATGATTGGGGTTATGGTAACTGGGCTCTCTTCGGTCAGGAGCCGATTTAAAGCCTTAGTTGTTAAATAGCACTACATCGTTAACCCTAAATCAGTAAAAAAGTTGTAGCACTACATCGTTAACTATTACTATTTGTGTTTTGGTATAGCATACTCGAATTCCTGGACAATTTCATCGAATAGAAAAACTTTTAAACATTGCTCTTTGACATCAATAGTTGCTCTTGCGTATTCGTATTGACAGCCTGGATTTAGGAGGAAGTCTTCCCCGAAGATATGTAGTATTCTATCACTGCGAATGAAGCGTATGAGGTGGACCTTTCCCTCTTGTTTGTAAGAGATATCTTTCAGTGAGAATTCTGGATCAAGGAGGTTTGCTCTAAAACCTAAGCTAGCCTCAAAGCCCTGAGGGGTTGCTCCTTTCAATACACTATAACAGTGGTTATTGTTATGGAATAGCTCAAACCTTTTTTCTTCCTCCTGTAAGTGATGGAAGCCCTCAAAGTGTTGAGCCCTAAAGAACCGTTTATCCCATACATCGTTGAAGCGTTCTATCGTGCCCATCCTCCAGGGTTCTCTAAAGGGAATAAATACGGGTTCAATACCACAACAGAGGCAGAGCCTTATAATCCTACTGAACCATCTGGGGCGCCTCTCAGAGCCTGAGAAAACCTGTTGGTTATCAAACTGACAGTACTGAGGGATACCTAAGGTTTTCCAGACACCAAGGAGGGCATCCATGACCTCTGAGGCATTCCTAAAAGGGAGGCTCTTAATCTTAACCTTATGTCGAAAGATATCCATGGCGTTCAGAGAATAGAAACGCTCCTTAGTATGAAGATACCGTGGTCCAATGAGATCTGTCTGGTGAAGCCTATTAGGGGTATCGGCCTTAATAGAAGGATAACTTTTTTTCTTAGACTGATAACCTTTTATCCGTTTTGTGATGAGATGGTTTCTCTTTAGTACCCTGTTGATGGTCCAGACTGGAGGAGGTGTAATATCGAGTTTTGTAAGTTCCCATGAGATAGCCCCTGCCCCTATCTGGGCATACTTTGTAGCTTCGAGGGTTTTTCTTATCCGTATAATGAGCTTTTCCGTATACGGATCAAGCACACGAGGGGAAGACCTGGGGGCCCTGGAGAGTGCTTTATACCACTGATGAGTACTCTGCTGATAACGCTTGAGCCACTTGAAAAACCAAACCTTTGATCGATTGAGATCTTTGTAAATACTTGATGGGGCTTCTCCAGTAAGATAACGCTTGATTGCCTCAATACGTAATTGTTCTTCATCTCCTCTCATTTTCCTTGACCTCCTTTTTTGATCAAGGTTCGAACAAAGGAGATGAGAGAGTCAATATAAGCAACTATTTAGTTTTCAAAGAACAGGGTAAACGATGTTGTGCTATATATTTTTTGCTTAAAGTAAACTATGCTGTGCAACTTAAACAGTTAACGATGTTATGCTATTTGTCACTTAAGAAGTTAGATTTGTTTAATTGGTTGAATTTGTTGATTGGTTGGACTAGTTTAGGCGGCTTGAACGTCTTGGCGCTCAATAGGCTCCTTTGGTTGAAAGCACGGCCCAAATTGTTTGTAAGATGATTTTGAAATCCAGCCATAATGACCAATTATTGACATATGAGATATCCAGGCGGACCATTTCGTTGAAGGTGGTTGCACTTCTTCCCTTTACCTGCCAAAGGCCCGTAATGCCAGGTTTAACCTCCAATACCCTCCTTAGATGCCAGTTCTCATA
>JAPVWE010000237.1 GCA_028572035.1 Desulfobacteraceae bacterium
GCAATCTCTTGGCCCCAAAGATTAGCAAGACAATTCCGCCAATGATTAGCAGTTCCGTTGCGCCAAAGCCGAACATAAGATTAACCTCCCCTCTTAAGTGAAATTGCCTAAAGTGAGCTAAAGTTAGTCCTTCAATTCCTCAATTTCTCAATTTCTCAATTTCTTTATTCCTCAATCCCTCAATTATTTTATCAAGATCCCAGTCAACTAATAGCCTCACCCTTTCATTTTCCTTTTTGTTCAGGTATACAAGATATCCCTTTTCCAAGCCATGGATGAAGAGATCTCTGGTTAATAGTACATCCTGCTTACAATATTCCGTCAGTTTCTCTATTTCGCCTGCCTTGAACCATTCCAGAGCCTGTAAACCATCTGCCGATTTTTCTTTATTGAGGGTCTCCTTAACCAGATGATCGAGGCTTAACCTGTACCCGAGTCTGTTGTAGATATTCTCAAGTATATCAAATGTCGGTATTTCATGCAGATTATTAGAGGTATAGGGTTGGAGCACGGTATAATCGAATCTCTTGACATTAAAACCGATCACCAGATCCGCCCCGGCAAAATGCTCAAATAATCTATCTATCTCATCTTCTGCAAAGATATAGAAGCGATCCTCCAGGCTATCGAATACTACAGCCACAGATACCATCATCAGGTGTATGTTCTGCCAGCCACCTACCTGTGTTGCTGATTTCTGGGTCTCTAAATCAAAGTAAAGGATCCTTTTTTCATTCCCTTTCTCAGGTGTTCTATTTTCATTTACCTGGTGGGTAAAGGGTTGGGGCTCCGCTTCAGCAGGAGAAATATCAGCCAGGGATATAGAGCCTGTCAGGGCCTCTAAAACCATTATTGCCCCTTTTTTGTCTAAGGGTTTATTGCCTGAACCACATCTTGGAGAATATATGCATGAAGGGCAGCCTTGTTCACACGGGCAGCCTTTAAGCAGATCCAAAGTCTGGGTTAATAGTTTCAGGATTATGTCAAAACCCCTTTGGGCCAGCCCCACTCCCCCTGGATAGCCGTCATAGATAAATATAGCAGCCTTTCCTACCTGGGGATGAAAGGTGTAAGAGATTCCACCAATATCATTTCTATCGCATAGCGCAAACAGGGGGAAGAGGCTAATTGCTGCATGTTCTATGGCATGAATACCCCCCATAAAGTGAAGATCTTCATCTTTTACCATTTTTTCAATAATATCCTCGATTTCAACCCATAGTCCTACTGTCTCAAATGTCTGGGGAGGAAGGTCAAGGGGAAAAACACCAAGCAATTCCTGGCCAGGTACCCTCCTTTTCTCATAGCCAGTTATCGTTTCCGTCACCTTGAGCTCGCCAAGCTTGACAACAAACTGTCCTTTTGGTTGACTCCTCTTAATCCCGATAATCTCGGTTTCCTTTTCCGATCTTATCCGGGTAAAATATTGAAGGTCTGTCCGCCGAACAATAACATCTTTTTTGTCGATCACCAATCGTTCAACAAGATATGGACTGGCCCTGTGAAGATATATTGCACCTGGATGACACTCTTTAAAGGCCCTTATACCATCAATAGTACCTACAGCCTCCCCTGTTTCACCGTCAAATATGGTGTAGCCCTCTCCGGCTGAGCGAATATCTACCTTCAGATGAGGTCTTTTTCTGGTGGCAAACCACCTTTGCTGGCCTTCGCTTGTTCTGCTTAGCTCCCCCACAGATTCCAAGAAATCAAGATGGCTTTTAAAGTCATTATGCCAGAATTGGGAATCATTTAGGGTAAGGGGGTTCTCGGCTGCTGCGCAGGGTAAGTGGGCCCTTATAATATGGGCATTGTCCGGGTCAATTACGGCAGCCTCAAAGGATTGCTCAAAAAAATGTGCAGGATGTTGCATAAAGTACTGATCCAGGGCATCTTGATTGGCGATCAAGGCTACAAGAGATTCGCGTCCAGAGCGTCCCACTCTTCCGCCTCTCTGCCAGGTATTGATTATGGTTCCCGGGTATCCAACCAATAAACATACATCCAGGTAACCTATATCAATACCCATCTCCAGGGCACTTGTAGATATAACACCAAGTAGCTGTCCGCTTGCGAGCTTTTTTTCAATATGCCGGCGTTCCTCAGGCAAAAAGCCGGCCCTGTATGAACTGACCTTGTTCTTTAAATATGGGGCCAGTTGTCTCACCCACATACTAATCAGTTCGGTCATCTTTCTGGACCGAGTAAATGCAATGGTTCTTAAACCGGAGTTAAGACACTGAACAAAAAATTGAGTGGCCAAAAAGTTGGTACTGGATAAGGGGTTGAGAAATATAAAATGTTGCCCGGATTTAGGCGCGCCACTCTGGGAAATCACTTCCACTTCTTTATCTATTAGGTTTTTACCGAGATCATGGGGGTTTTGGATAGTGGCTGAGGAAAGAATGAATTGAGGCGTCGTTTGATACAGAAGACAGATTCTCTTCAATCTTCTCAATATCTGCGCAAGATGTGAGCCAAAAATTCCCCGGTATGTGTGAACCTCATCAATAATCACAAAGGCCAGATTAGAAAAAAAATCAGCCCATCTCTCGTGATATGCAAGTATACCTCTGTGGAGCATGTCCGGATTGGTCAGAATGATATTTGGAATCCTGCTC
>JAPVWE010000238.1 GCA_028572035.1 Desulfobacteraceae bacterium
GTCAAGGCCCAAGGTGGGCTCATCCAAGAATGCAATATGTGGCTCCTTGATGAGGATCTCTGCAATCCCCAGACGCTGCCTCATGCCCCTGGAGTATGCACCTACCTTTTTTTTGGCCTCCCCACTGAGTCCTATGCTCTCTAAGGCCTCCTCAATCTTAGGTGAGCTCACAGAATCAGCCATATTGTTGAGTCTTGCAATATAGCGCATGTTTTCTACCGCATCCATATCATCATAGAAGCCAATATTCTCCGGGATATAGCCAACAATCCTCTTGACCTTTATTGCCTCCCTTGTGGGGTCAAAGCCGGAGACCCTTGCCCAACCTCTGGTAGGCTCAGTGAGGCCAAGGAGCATGAGCAGGGTGGTGGTCTTACCCGAGCCATTTGGCCCAAGAAACCCAAATATCTCACCCTCTTCAATGGTCAAGGTGAGATCATTGACTGCAACTTGGCTGCCATAGCTTTTGGTGAGGTTGTGGGTTTCAATGACGGGCTTCTTACCCATACTACCTCCTTCCAAGGGATACAAAGAGGCCAAAGAGGCCAACAATGACAAGGATGATTATCCCAATCCCTATCCAGCCCCAGGCTGCTGATGCCTTGACTGTTACCCTGAACTCAAGGTCATCTGAGCTCTTCTCCCCACTGATATTTACGGCAACTGCATAGTCCCCCACAAGTGCCTCTTGGGCTGGAGTGATGCTGAGCTCAATCTGCTTCAGGCTGCCTGGCTCTAAGGTGGTGTCTATCTTCTCAGGTGTGAATTCCACCTTCCAGTTCTCTGGCTTTACAGATAAAAACTCGATGTTGTGGATTGGTGCTGAGCCTGTGTTCTTCACATAGATGGAGATATTTCCAGATCTCCCTTTTTGTGTTGTAAGGGACAGGAGCCCTGTGGCAGTTCCTGCCTCAAGCCTGTAGGTGCCGGTTATGACTACCTTCAGCTCTGCTTCTGCCTTTGACTCTCCTGCACTTATTGTCACTGGAATCAGGTAGTCTCCTGCCTTTGAGAAGCGATCAGGTGTTAGCTCAACATTTAGACTCTTGCTCTCACCATCCTTTAGCCTGAGGGAGGAGATATATTTATCCTCATAGGGGGGCTTGAAGTTGATCTGCCAGTCCTTTGGTCCCTTGGCAGTCAGGTTAAAGGTGTCTTCCTTGTCGGTCTTGTTTCTCAGATCAAGGGAGAACTCAAACTTTGCATCGCTTGGCCCCTGTAACACAGGATAGGATGTAGTGAGCTCTAT
The DNA here is from genome assembly GCA_028572035.1 of Desulfobacteraceae bacterium. Lineage (GTDB taxonomy): Bacteria > Desulfobacterota > DSM-4660 > Desulfatiglandales > B25-G16 > JABXJZ01. Next base: position 1,250 of record JAPVWE010000238.1, read on the forward strand.
CTCTCCTTTCTCCTTCTCCTCCTTCTTTAGGGTAATCTTTAGCTGGTGGGATACCTTGAAGGCTCCATCCTCTGTCTTTGCATCCACCTTAAATTTATAGGCCCCTGGTTTGGTATCCTTTTGTGGCTCGGCAAAGAATTGAACCGTTCTATCCTCTCCATCTGGGACATGCACAGAGGTGATAGAGAAACTGTAGGTCTTGATCTTGGTCTTCCATCCAGGGGGGGCGGAAGAGATGGTGAAGTAGACACTCTCATCCCTTTTCCCCTTGTTTTTCACAATGAGGTCCACAGAGACATCATCTCCTTTGCTGATGATGACCTCCGGGTATTCAAAGGCCATTGAGATGCCCCGCTCTGGTCTTTCCTCTCCCTTTTCCTTGTCCTCTTTGGCAAAGCTCAAAGAGATAAAGGATGTGCCCAGGGCCAGAGATAAGATTAACAAAAGGGCAAAGAGGGCCTTAGTTGTTTTAGTTCTCATTTTTTTCCTCCTCCATGTTTGCTCGGTATCTTTCAAATCTTGCCTTATTAAGAATACAAAAGATATTCCCGGTTATCGTTCACCCATTAGTATCCATTATATACATGATTCGTGATTTAGAATCTGAATATTTAATAATAAATATGTCAAATGTCAACATAATACAAAAAGATTCTTTCGATTTAATTGACTAAGAAGAAATGTTTTGATAGAAAGTTTAGGGTGGAGTCTAAAATCCTTAACATAAAAGAGGAGGTTAGTTATGAAAAAGAGTCTTTTTTTGTCTTTATTGGTTTTTCTTACCCTTCTTATTGCCTTTCCAGGCAGTTTTGTCTTAGCTGCTAAACCCATAGTCATTGGGGTACCTACTTCTCTAGGGTTTTTGGAAGGCAAGGAATCCCTTAAAGCTGTTGAGATGGCAGTAGATGAGATTAACGCCAAAGGTGGCGTTATGGTCGGAACTGTGAAAAGACCTTTTAAGATAGAATCCATTGATATCAGGGATGCGGCGCCAGGAGTACCTGTACCTGAGGCCCTTTTGGGAATCGAAAAGATAATCCTGGAGAAGAAGCCTGTGGCCATTGTGGTTGGCCCTTTTCGCTCTGAGGCACTGTTGGCTGGTATGGATATTATTGCAAAGTATAAGATGCCCATGTTGGGTACTATCGCTATGACTCCTGGCTCTGAAGCCAAGATCAAGAAGGATCCCGAAAAGTACAAGTATATCTTCAGGGTTTCCCTTAATGTAATTTACTGGGCCAAGCTTTTAGGGGGAACAATGGGGACTCTAAAAAATCAATTTGGCTTCAACAAGGTATACCTGATGAACCAGGACGTACTCTGGGCCCGGGGCACTGCTAATGCCATGAAGAACAGATTTTTCC
>JAPVWE010000239.1 GCA_028572035.1 Desulfobacteraceae bacterium
CAGATTGACCATCTCCATGGCCGAGACAGCGGCATCCCAACCCTTGTTTCCACTCTTTGCGCCAGCCCTTTCAATCGCCTGCTCTAAGGTATCAGTGGTTATCACTCCAAATGCAACCGGAATCTGGCTTTCAAGGGCGACAGAGGCTATCCCTCTTGCCACCTGGGAGCTGATGTATTCAAAGTGCGGGGTAGCACCCCTAATCACAGCCCCCAGACAGATCACACAGTCAAATCGACTGTCCAAGGCCAACTTCTTTGCCATAGAAGGGATTTCAAAGCAACCGGGTACCTTAACGATGGTTATCTGGTCATCAGATGCCCCATGCCTTCTTAAGGCATCCAGGGCCCCATCCAATAATGGCTGGCTTATAAAATCATTAAAGCGGCTCACTACAATTGCAACCGTAAGTCCCTTGGCTGAAATCTCTCCCTCAATAATCCTGGGCATCATTCCCTCCTCATAAATCTAAGTATCGATTCTCATAATATGTCCAAGCTTTTCGCATTTGGTTAAAAGATAGTGTACATTTTCAGGTCTCGGAGGGACTTCAATAGGCACCCTACCGGTAACTGCCAAGCCATAACCTTCGAGACCAACTATCTTCTTGGGATTGTTGGTCATTATCCTCATCTTTCTAATACCTAAGGCAACAAGAATCTGTGCGCCTACCCCATAATCCCTCAGGTCAGCCTTAAAACCGAGCTCTGCATTTGCCTCTACTGTATCAAAACCCTTATCCTGCAATGCATAGGCCTTGAGCTTGTTAGCAAAGCCAATTCCCCGACCTTCCTGCCTTAAATAGAGAACAACACCCAGTCCCTCCTGATCGATCATTTCAAGCGCCTTTTTCAATTGATCTCCACAATCGCATCTATAAGAACCAAAGACATCCCCGGTTAGACATTCAGAGTGGACCCGAACCAGGATATCTTTGTGGGGGTCAATCTGGCCCTTTACCAAGGCCAGATGCTCACCGTTATCGAGCTCATTTCTAAAGGCTATTGCCTTGAATTCACCAAATGCGGTTGGTAAGACCGTTTCTCCCTCCTTATGCACAAAGGATTCATTTCTCATACGGTAGGCAATAATATCGGCAACCGTAACTATTCTAAGATCATGTTTTTTGGCGAATTTGTCCAGATCAGGTCTTCTGGCCATGGTACCGTCGTCATTCATTATCTCACAGATAACCCCTGCCGGCTTTAGACCGGCAAGTCTGGCCATATCTACAGAACCCTCGGTCTGCCCGGTCCTGCGAAGCACTCCTCCTTTCCGTGCCCTCAAGGGAAACAGATGCCCTGGTTGAACCAGATCATCAGGCTTGGCATCATCGGCCACGGCCGTAAGGATGGTATGTGCCCTGTCAGCAACAGAAATACCGGTACTTACCCCATGCTTTGCCTCTACAGAGACAGTAAACGCGGTCTGAAAATGAGACCGATTATCCTGGACCATCAGGGGAAGCTTGAGCCTTTCAACCATATCTGGATCGAGAGAAAGGCAAATCAGGCCTCTGGCATATTTTGCCATGAAGTTTATGGCATCAGGGGTGGCCTTCTCAGCAGCCAAGGTCAAATCGCCCTCATTTTCCCTGTCCTCATCATCAACAAGGATAATCATCTTACCCTGCCGCAGATCTTCGAGTGCCCCCTCTATATTAGAAATGCCCATTAGCTTCTCCAAAACCGTACCTGATCAACATATCTCTATCAATCCTCGACGCCGGCCCTTCAGGCGTGGCTACTTTATCATGAGAAAGAAATCTCTCTATATACTTTGAAATCATATCTATCTCTATGTTTACCCTGTCGCCAACCCTTTTCCTTAAGATGGTAGTTATGCTGGCCGTCTGAGGTATAATAGTTACATCAAAGGAGTTTGCCATGCATCTATTGATCGTCAGACTTATTCCATCTACGGCAATGGAGCCCTTCTTTATCAAATACCTACTTAAGGGCTGATCTATACCAATTTGAATAATCCACGATCTCTCCACCTTTTCAATCTTTTCAAGTATACCTGTACCGTCCACATGACCGCTCACAAGGTGACCACCTAATCTGTCAGACAGTCTGAGCGCCCTTTCAAGATTCACCACCGCGCCTTGTTTTATTGCACCTAATGTACTTCTCTTAAGGGTCTCAGCTGAAACATCCAGAGTAAACAGGTCTCCTTTTATGCTAGTAATGGTTAAACAAACACCATCAAGTGCAAGGCTATCTCCGGGATGGCAGTCAGAAAACAAGGCAGGTACCCTAATAGTAACGGTGGCCTCTGAACCTAAAAACCGTATGTTTCTTACCTCTCCAATCCCTTCAACAATACCTGTAAACATGTAAAGTGCCTAAAGTTTTAAGTGAGCTAAAGTGCCTCAGACGCATAAAGTGCCTAAAGTTATCCGTTCACCGTTGTCTGTTGTCCGCTGTTATTCTGAAACGAATAATAAATAACCAATAAGAATATGAATGTCTAGTAAAGACAGCATTACTTCATTAAAATTCTTTTTAAATTGAACTCTAATAAGATGCCAAACTTTCATCGTTTTTTCGCTGCCTCACTGACTTTAATGAAAAATTCTTCAAGTGAAAATTTCGAGCCTACTTTAT
>JAPVWE010000240.1 GCA_028572035.1 Desulfobacteraceae bacterium
ATCCTCTTCAGAAGATTATGTCCCGAAGCCATAGTGGAGACCTCATACCCCTCCTCAGAGAGTTCCTCGGTGTAGAGTCGGCGGATGTACTCCTCATCATCCACCAGAAGGATTCTTGCCATGGTCCCACCTCCTTCCCAATAACATAGGAGAAGTTTAATAGGCTCTGTTCGAAGTTAACACCCTTTAAGTGTGGAAGGCCCGAGTCTTGGCCAGAAAAAGCAGTAGAGTGCGAAAGCAGGGTTTCTTGAAAATGAGAAAGCGAGAAGAGTTTTGAGCCTAGCTAGGATTATATAGCTAAGTCCTGCATCCCTCAAATGCGGTAAGCCCTGAAAAATGGATTTCACCTACAGGAGTTATACACAAAGAGTAACCCTTTAGGAGACAAGGGTAATTTTGTTTACAGCCCCGTAACATATGAAAATATTTCTGTATCCTTCTCATACATAAAAAATGGAGAAATATCCTTATGATAACCATATTATTTACAAGTTATTTACAATCTGACCGTCGGGGGGCATCTTAGCTTTTCTGTTATTTTCGTTCGATTTCGCAGAAAATTGCGTTTGCACGTTATCCCTTTGTCAACATGAATGACATTTTAGCGAAAGGACTGATGCGTTGCAGTGTGACAGGCAGGGCGAGAAGGCAAAAACCCGCCTAACGGTGAGGTTTGCATAAGTTGGATTTTCGTGGAGTGGAAAAGGGTTCTACGAGTAGACAGCAAAAACTCTGCTATTTCATATTGTTAGAGCAGGCGAGATTTTGTGCAAGCTCGTTCATTGAGGTATATCAAATAGTTATTGACAACTGTCTAATTTTACAGTATTTTCGCAGCAGTAGGGGAGAATATCTACCATCTTAAGACCAAAACTATCACCGCGATTAACTTACAAGTAATTAATTACATTGTAATTTCATTCTTTGCTGGGATCCTTTTTTTCTTGAAAGTGTCAACTACCTTTATTGTTAATTGGCATAAAATCGGTTGGAAGAAGAGTATTCTGAGCAATCAGAGGCAAAAAACGACAAAACAAGTTGACATCATTAAACCGCGTAGATAGTCTTGCCAGCTGGCGGTGATTGGAGTATCGAGGAGACGAGATGAGATATATATGTATCAAATGCGGCGTCATCTGGATTATTGGAGAACCTGGAGCTGAACTATCGGGAGGATTGTGCGATCGTTGCATAACCCAATACGTCAGGGAAAAACAAAAAAGGCAGGGATTCGATGACTGCTTCAGAAAGGCTACAGAAATTTGCTCTAAGACAGAGTGCAGTTATTGGGAACATTGCATGCCAGCATATACAAATTACGCTGAAGGAGGAAAGAAAGGGTAGTTTTTGTTCCCAAAATAAAATCCGAAATATGAGATATTTTCTATTTACACACTTCCTAGGATAGCTGCCCGCGTTTTTATTCCATCCGTTATAACTTTCTCAAGATCGGGGGAGATCTTATCTACGTCACAATTCAAGATGATCGCTACGGGACCGGAGAAAAATCATCTCCCCGGAGATACCTGCCATCCTATGGAGGATAGTCTGGATGTGGATTTCCTTTCAGCACACTTGGTCTCCTGGGCGAAACTGAGCTGAGGGCGGCTTGTTATCACTCAATCGGTGCATAAAAGCATCTCTTGGGGGATGTGATCTTTCCACTCTTTTTTAATTCACTTAGAACTTTAGAGACATCATCCTTGTCCAGACCGGTCATTTTCACTATATCTCCGGGTCTTACCGGTTTCCCCGCCTTTTTCATTTTTGAGAGCACCATTTGTGTTTTGTCTGCCATTTTCTTACCCTCTTTCTTGCGTTCGTTGAGAACGGCTTGCCGTCCACCTCCAGGCGGCGGACCTCACCTGATAGCTATGCTCGCACACCAATCCGTCTTTGGCCAAGGTCGTTTAGCACGTTATCCACACCAAGAGGGGCTCTATTTTGTCTCCTAGCTGACAGAGGGCTTGACTGCGTTGAATTTAATACTCGCCACTTTCCCTTGCACGACAGCGAGGTCATCTTCTGCAGGGACAGGGGCGATATCCTCGCCCGGACAAGCGGCCATTGCTTTCAGTTCATCGGGGGTTAGGGTATGGCGAGCCACAATCTGAACATCCCCAAAGCCCGCTCCACTCAATGTCTGCCAGTAGTCCTCTTCAGGAACAGCCCCTCCCAAGCATCCTGCCCAGATTGACTGGAAGCGCTCCTGTAGATCAGCATCGATGTTCTCTGTGAGGACTATATCCGAGATGGCGACACGTCCGCCAGGGTTCAAGATACGAAAGGCTTCTTCATACACTGAGTTCTTGTCAGGGCACAGGTTAATGACGCAGTTAGATATTACGACATCCGCAAAACTGTCTGGGAGCTGGGATTTCGCCATGTCTGCAACTTGGAGTTTAATGTCTCTGTCTTGCAGGCCCGCCTCAGCCACAGCCTCCTTAGCTCGCTCAATCATTTGGTCTGTGAAGTCTATTCCAACCACTCTACCTTCTGAGCCTACCTTGTGAGCAGCCAGAATAACGTCTATCCCTCCGCCGCAGCCGAAGTCCACAACCACCTCGCCGGACTGAAGGTTTGCAAAACCTG
>JAPVWE010000241.1 GCA_028572035.1 Desulfobacteraceae bacterium
AAGATATCTATCGCCACAAAACCAAAAGGAGATGAAGACGGGGCTCCTTTGACTACCCCATTGTTCTGTTTTCTTGAGAGGATGCTGACAGAAAAGACGAAGGGGAGGGTGATAATCTTCTCAGATCTTGTCAACGATGACCGCGGTTGTCAAAAGCAATATTCCTTTCCATTAAAGGCAATAACAAAATTTGGCACAAGTAAAGAGGGCCAGATTATTTTCTTATATCCCACACCTTATTCAACGGGTAGATATGATACCCCTGAGCTACATGAAAGATTGATCAAAAAGCAGCTGAATTTTATGATAGAAATGCAGAACCTAAGTAGTAGAGGTGAAGTTAGAGTATTCTTTTACTATATTCCTGATGATCCTAAGAAAAGAGTGAATTCTTTGAGATCGCAATTACAAAATTCTATACCGGCAACTATCTTTGAGATTATCTGGGAAAGAGTTTCTAAAATGGTTGACACCATTATCGGTGCTGTCAGGGGGTAAAAGGGATGCAGCTTGAATTTATCGAGGCACGGGATTTGCCCGATGCCTGGTTCCAATGTGTTTACCAGATACTTGAGAAGGGCAGAACATACATAATAGATAGGGGAAGCTTTAAGGGGCAGAAGAGGCTTGAGTTTGATTATATAACAGTGCACATAAAATTCCCGGGTACAAGACCACTCTTACCTGATATTCCTCCCGCTCTCGGGATACCTAATCCGGTGGCTGAGGATTACCTGGATCAATACCTCCCATACCTTATGACCTCGGCAAAAAAGGAAGGTGAAGAGTACACATACGGACAATATCTTGAACCACAGATAAGAGAAGTCATCAGGATGTACCGGCAGGATGGCTATGGCACAAACCAGGCCTATATGACAGTAGGTGATCCAGAAACACTATGCCTTAGTGATCCTCCCTGTCTAAGGGGGATTGATACCAGGATCAGGGATAAAAGCCTTCACTTTGCTGTCTATTTTCGATCATGGGATCTTTGGAATGGGTTTCCGGCTAATTTAGGTGCCATTCAACTATTAAAGGAGTATATGGCTGAGAGCATAGGCGTTGAAGATGGGGAGATCATAGCTGCAAGCAAGGGCCTTCATCTCTACGATTACATCTGGGAATTAGCAAAACTACGAACCATGAAATTGTGAAAACCGCAGACACACAGACAAACTTCCTTTAGCATGTAGTTGATCATGGCCAAAGTGGATTTCAAGGATCTGGACCTGGAAGAGACCAGGGCATGGGTAGAAAAGATCGGAGTTGAAACTTACAGGGCTGAACAGATCAGGCGGTGGGTATTCAGCCATCAGGCCGAATCATTCGAGGATATGACCAATCTTTCCAAGGAGTTGAGGAATCATCTAAACTCTTTTTCCACTATAAGTCAGCTAAAACTACTTAAGACCGAGATCTCCCTTGATGGCACCAGAAAATTCCTGTTTGGGCTCGAGGATGGAAATAGGATTGAGTCTGTCCTTATCCCTGAGAGAGGCCATTATACAGCATGCATATCAACCCAGGTTGGGTGTGCCATGGGATGTAAGTTCTGCCTTACTGCCAGACAAGGTCTTGCCCGGAACCTGAAGAGCTCAGAGATAATAAACCAGATCATGCAGATCAGGCAATCAATGGACCAACCAGGCAAACTTACAAACATCGTTTTGATGGGTATGGGTGAGCCACTGGCCAATTACAAGGCTGTAGCTAAGGCAATCAAAAATATTATTTATCCAGATGCCCTCGATTTTTCCCGCCGCCGGGTAACTCTTTCTACCTGTGGCCTTGTGCCTGAAATAGAAAGGCTTGGCAGAGAACTTCCTATCAATCTGGCTGTTTCTCTGAATGCCGCCGATGATAAAACCAGAAACCTCCTTATGCCCATTAACAGGAAATATCCTTTAAAGAGATTGTTACATACCCTGATGCACTACCCTATGACAAAGGGGAGAAGGATTACCTTTGAATACATCCTTATCAAGGATATTAACGATAGACTTAGTGATGCTACTAACTTAGTGAAACTCCTCAAAAATATCAGGGCAAAGATAAACCTGATACCGTTCAATAATTATGATGGAAGCCCCTTTGAGGCACCTGATGAAGAGAGGATTCGAGCCTTTCAGGATGAACTGATCAGAAAAAACTACACAGTCATGATCAGGAAAAGTAAGGGGACTGACATCTCTGCTGCCTGCGGGCAATTGACAAGTAGGTGTTTCTAAATATCTTCTCTGTAAGGGTCGTCTTTCTAGCTAAAACTCTATCCTTTGTCCTTGCATTTTACCACCAAAAGATAATAAGATTCGATCTGAAAATATAGGTAATGTCAGTTGTCCGTTGTCAGTAGTCAGTAGTATTTAGCAACTATTAGCGGGCCCTGCCAAAACATGCTTCAAAGCTAACCCACATGGAGTAGGTGATTATGAAGATTCACGAATTTCAGGCAAAGGATCTCTTTCGCACCTTTGGGATACCAGTTCCATCTGGCAAATTAGCCTATACACCGAGCCAGGCAGTGGATAGTGCAAAGGGTCTGCCTGGTCCTCCCTGGGTAGTTAAGGCCCAAATC
>JAPVWE010000242.1 GCA_028572035.1 Desulfobacteraceae bacterium
ATACTAATTTCGTTACCGGGAAAAATCAATTCATAAGACGACTACCCTAACCCGGATAAACCGGAAAAGTGTCTAAAGTGACTAAAGTGACTAAACTTTAAAATGGCTACCCGGAGCACCTGGAACCAAACAACTCGTAAAAAAGTTGAATCATTATTCACTCTTTGGAAAGTCTTTTCAGTAAAGGCTATCCAGCGTTTAAAAAATATCTGCGCGGTTTGAACACAAATTTATTGATAACCGCCTAAGGGAATACGTCTCTCCAGACTAGATCACTTCATATTCCTTGACAATTACCCTCTTTATTCTATAGTCAAGATTCCATATTACGTCCGTAGTCCGTTGTCATTAGGCAGTCGCTTAAAACCCAGACATCGAAAAGCTTACCCCATGCTAAAGGATACACAGCCGAATAACATGGATCAGGGATATAAAAAACTAATGGGAAGGCCTAAAGTCTACATGAATAAGGAAGAAGGAATGGTTCAAGAGGTACGAGGCGAAAAGGCATTGGTTCTGACAGATAGACACACCATGTGTGGTCAATGTGTGGCTAAGGGCTACTGTCACATGCTTGGTGGTGGCAAGGAAATGCTTTCTGAGGCGAGGAATCCTATCGGTGCTCAGCCCGGAGATATGGTAATGGTTGGAATCCCTGAGGGCAGCCTTACAAGGGCCTCCCTGGTTATCTATATGGTTCCTGCAATCGGCTTGGTAGGAGGGGCAACTCTTGGATATTATCTTTCCAAATTATACGGTCACGATCAAAATGTATCGACCCTTATCGGTAGCCTGGCCGGGTTGGGACTTGCAATGATTGCCGTCAGGCTCTTGAGCAATACCTTAAGCAAAAAACCATCGTACCAACCTGAGATTATAGAGATTGTTAATCCTTGACAGGCTGTTGCCCAAACGGAAATCCCAAACAAATCTTGGCGAAGCGGAAGATAAGCGATGTCAACTGTTTGAGCCCTAAGGACAGGGTAACATCAAAGTCCAGGGTATGGGTGTCTTTTTTTTGGTTATGCCCTGTGACATGGCCCCTTACTGGGTCGATTCAAAATGGTTTATTGAGCCCTAAGCCTTAGAATCATAGGCTCCATCTATATAAACCATTTTGAAACGCCCACTGATCTAAACTATGTGGGGCATAATCCAAAAAAAAGATACCCATACCCTGGACTTTGACGTTACCCTGTCCACCTCCCTTTAGCAGTGGACTACGAACCGAGTCTATGGTAATTTGAGTGACTTCGTCAATCTGAAACATGGCTACAGGGTCACTGGTCAAGGCGAATTGTGGCCCGAAGAGATGGTTTTGATATCCTCTGTGTGCTCTGTCGGGTAATGAGGTATAATAGAGGTAAGAAAAGAGGTAACCGTTCATGGGTTCAGGGTTCAGGGTTCACAGGTTCAGAGTTCTGGGTTAGTGAAGGTTAACAAAAAAAGAGCAACCCTGAACCTGTGGACGTCTAAGAAAAAAGGAGAAAGGTATGGAGCGAACCGTACTTGGGAAAACAGGTATTGAAGTCGAAAGGCTCGGTTTTGGAGGAATCCCAATTCAGAGGGTTGGGGAAGCTCAGGCGGTTGAAACGGTTTTGCATGCCGTGGAAAGAGGGGTGGATTTTATCGATACATCCAGGGCCTATACCACAAGCGAGCGGCGAATCGGCAAGGCCTTGCAGCAAACAGAGAAAAGAGTGGTTGTGGCCTCTAAGTCTCAAAGGAAGTCATTGGATGGTGTCCGGGCAGATCTGGAGAAGAGCTTGAGGGAGCTTCAAAGGGAATTTGTTGACCTTTACCAATGTCATTTTGTCAGGGATGAACAGGACTACGAGCAGGTGATTTCCTCAAAGGGTGCCTTTCAAGGTTTGATTCGGGCAAAGGAGGAGGGATTGATTGGGCATATCGGGATAACCAGCCACAGCTTGGATCTACTGGATCGCATTCTTGATGATGGCCTTTTTGAGACAATTATGGTCTGCTTCAGCTTTCTCGAGCCTTTGGCAGGGGAAAAGATCATCCCAAAGGCTATTGAAAAAAGAATCGGGGTTATTGGCATGAAGCCTTTCTCCGGGGGGGTCATCGATAGCGCTCGGCTGGCTCTCAAGTATGTACTATCCCAACCAGGTATTGTGGTCATTGCTGGTGTGGAGCATAAAGAACTCTTTGATGAGAATTGGGAGATCTTTCAAGGTAACTATCAGTTAGACGATGGGGAGAGAAGGAAGATCGATGAAATCAGAAGAACATATGGAAAAAGCTTCTGTAGGCGGTGCGATTACTGTCAGCCCTGCACCGAGGATATCCCTATTCAGATGATTCTGGGCATACGTTCTGTAGTCAAAAGAATGGGAAAAGAAACGATACGAGGAGGGTGGCTTCCGAAAGCCATTGACAAAGCCAGACACTGCTCCGATTGCGGTGAATGCATGACCCGATGCCCTTATGGGCTTGCTATACCGGATCTAATCAAGGAAAACCTCGAATGGGTGGACGAGCAACTCAAATTATCGTAAACCGGCCGTTTTCCAGCCCTCGGTGACTGGATTTTTCGATGAT
>JAPVWE010000243.1 GCA_028572035.1 Desulfobacteraceae bacterium
CTTGCCCACTCCGCCCTTACCAGCAAACATTATGATGCGCATATTTCCTCATATTGACTTGGGGCCATGCTCAGTAGTCACAATCATTTACTCAAGCATCCCTTTCTCGCTGTTATATCGGGTTGAGAAAACAGAGGCAGCACCGGAAAAGACATTTCCATGGGTAAATACATAATCTGCTACCTCAAGTCTTTTTTGATGACTCAGGCTGTTGAATTTCGCTGATAGAAGCTCTGGATCCTTTATCTTGGATAAGATATCCCATATCTGCTCTGAACCCATATCTTCATTCACTTCCCAATCCTCTCCTTTTCCACCGTCCACTTCAAATATCTTCTTTGATTTCTCCAGTAAGGTATCAAGTTCTTCCTTAATCCGGGCAACCTCTTGCTCCAAAATCTCATAAGTGCTGCATTTGGGTATAAGCAAAACCGATCCATTCAACTTTGATCCTTCACCGTTCATCATATCAAGAGAAACCGATACACCAACCTTCGAATTACTATCATTCACTGCCTTTTCTATTTCCAATGTAAGTTTGTCTTTCATGTTCTTATCCGCAAAGCCCCCAAGTTCTTTTTAAGAGAAATTTACAAACTCAATATCATAGTAGGGCTGGGGAAATTTCCTCAAAGCAATATCTATTGATTTTAGTAAAGTGTGGCGAAATATTTGAGGTTTAACAATCTTTAGGGAGGTGATTCCCATTGGCTCATAGGAGTAAACCCCAAATATTTCGCCACTTCAAAGTCCTGTGGTATCTTTTTTAAGATATTGCTTTTCAGAAACATCCCCAGCCCTGATTAAAATGAGATCTCTACATAAGAAATATGGTAGGCGTTCACGGGTTCAAAGGTTCAAAGGTTCAAGGTTCCATTCTCGTCCCTGGACTCCATTTAGAATGCGTATTTACGAGAGAAGCGTCATCTTCGTCAGGCCTAATTCAAAATTTGGAGCCAAATTGGCAATTACTTGGGAAAATGAGCATTTTTGACGAGGACTTCTGGCCTTCAATGCCTTCTTTGTCCTTAACCCTGAACGTTGAACCCTGAACCTGTGAACGGTTACGAAATATGCATATAAAAGGAGTTTGTAAATTTCTGATTAATAAATTTTCGGAAATCGTATTTATTGTAAGGAGACGCTTTAGATGGAACAGAAGAGTAAGAAGAAACCAAGAATAGCCGTACTGACTGGTGGTGGAGATGTACCAGGCCTTAATCCATGCATTAAGACTCTCGTTTACCGGGCAGATAGTGAAGGAGTCGACGTTATGGGAATAAGAAGGGGCTGGGCCGGGCTTTTGGAGTACAATCCGGATGATTCCCCTGTCAATCCTAACTGTATTCAGGAATTGAATCCACCGGAGGTCAGGACCATCGACCGTTCCGGAGGCACCCATCTACATACATCTCGAACCAACCCAAGCGCTATCAGGAAAAAGGAGGCCCCAGGTTTTCTTAAGAAACGGTTCAAGAAAAAGGAAACAGTTAAAGATTTCACCTCCCATATCTTAAAAAACCTGGAATACCTGAAGATCGATGCGATTATTCCCATAGGGGGCGATGATACCCTCAGTTTTGCTGACAGAGTACACAGGGAAGGATTCCCTGTAATTGCCATACCCAAAACAATGGATAATGACGTTTTTGGAACCGACTACTGCATCGGTTTTTCAACGGCCGTGACCAGAAGCGTCATTTTTATAAATGCATTAAGAACCTCGGCTGGGTCCCATGAACGTATAGCGGTCGTTGAGCTGTTTGGCAGGTATTGTGGTGAAACATCCCTGGTATCAGCATATTTGGCAGGGGTGGACCGTGCCATTATTCCGGAGGTTCCATTCGACGCGAAAAGACTTGCAGAGCTCATCATGAAAGATAAGAAAGCCAATCCCAAGAATTACGCCATGATTGCTATTTCGGAAGGGGCCAAGATGATAGCAGGTGAGATGTTTCTATCTGGGGAGTCAGATGCCTATGGGCATAGAAGATTGGGAGGAATCGGAGAGGAAACCGGGGCTATTCTCAAGGAACTAACAGGAGAAGATGTCCTCAACCAACGGCTCTCCTATTTAATGAGAAGCGGTGAAGCTGATTCTCTGGATCTGATGGTGGCTGTTAATTATGCCAACATGGCTATTGATCTTTTTCTGAAAGGTGTCTTTGGACGCCTTGTCGCGCTCAGTCGTGGAATCTATACGGATATACCCCTCAGTACTATTACCGCGGGCCAAAAAAGGGTAGATGTGAGAGAATTCTATGATGGGGAGGAGTATCGGCCCAAGGTCCGCCATGCTGGTGGGAAGCCGATGTTCTTGTACTAGTAACCGATACTCTCTCTGAATATCTGTCTGAGGAGGTTGTAGGTTCGATGGGCAAGCTCAGGGTCAGCCTCTACCAGCCTGAATGCCTCTTCCCTTGCCTCGGATAGTACCTCCGCATCCCTCATAAGGTTCGCTACCCGAAACTGGTAAAATCCAGATTGCCTCACACCAAGGAATTCTCCTGGCCCTCTTATGGCAAGGTCTTCCTCGGCAATCCTGAATCCATCTGTGGT
>JAPVWE010000244.1 GCA_028572035.1 Desulfobacteraceae bacterium
AACTCTTTGCCGTTCAGGTCGTTTATCGCGGATTCGGCTTCACCTTTAGCGGGCATCTCCACGAATCCGAATCCTTTTGATTCCCCACTGAACCTGTCTTTGATAATATTGACGGATTCGACCTGCCCGAAGGCTTCAAAAGCCTGCTGCAAATCCTGTTTGGTTACCTCAAACGACAAATTACCTACGTAGATATTCATTGTAGACTCCGTAGACTCCTTCTCAATCTAGAACATTCTACCAGAATTTAAATTGATGAACTTAACCGCTTGCGGCGGAACTTTTTTGACAGGATTAACACGATTAACAAGATTTTCTTTATATCCTGAACATCCCGTCTATCCTGTCTAAAAAATGGGATTTCCTATACTATTGAATTAGACGAGATAAAGCAGACTTCAGGGTATCTATCCTCCCAGAATAGAAATGATCTGCACCTTCAATGACCTCAAGACGGGCCTCAGGATTCCAGGTATATATGAAACTCCTTATCCTATCAACTGCTGCAATATCATCTTTGCCACCAGTTACTACTGCCTCTATCTTTGGGTTAAAGGACAGAAATGAGAAATCTAGAAAGGTAACCGGCGGAGATATCATAATTATTCTTTGGATCGTGGATTCACTGTCATCAATTCTGGCATTTACCCATGCCCCGAATGAATAACCAGCCAGATCAAGTTGTCTCTTTCCGTTATCATACAGATAGCGCAAGGCAGATCTCACATCCTCCTTTTCCCCTTTTCCATGGTCATAACTCCCTTCGCTATCTCCTGCACCCCTGAAATTAAATCTCAGGGTGGAAAAACCCTTATCCTGATAGATCGTAACCAGTGTCTCAACTACCTGATTATGCATAGTGCCACCATAAAGTGGGTGAGGATGGGTGATGACAACGCCCCTTTCCCCTCCCTGCATGTTTAGGAGGCCCTCAATAGACAGGCCTTTAGAGTGAAATCTGATCTTTTCTTCCTTCATACAGGATTGTGGCCTCGTGTTCCTGCCGGTTTACTCCATGCGGCTGAATCTTTTAAAGAGATTATCCATCTCCTTCCTTAGCTTTTCTGGCACCAGAGAAAGATCCTTGCCGGATAAAATGGCAAATGTGGCCTCTGCTCTGACCAGGGTATTTTTGTCCTCATCTTGAATCAATCCCCTGGCCTTGCATAAACGCCTCTTTTCCCCCTCTATCATCTTACCCTTAACAGTCAGTAATCTATATAATGGAACAGGCTTGATATACTTTATCTTCATACGTCTTGTAACAAAAATGATCCTCCTGAAGTATATCACAGTCCACGACATGACCTCATCTAAAAGGGTTGATACTATACCGCCGTGAGCCATGTTTTCCCATCCCTCGTAGTTTTTTTCCAGGGTTATATCTGAACAAATATACTCCCCCTGTCTGTAAAAACTTAGATTAAGCCCTATTGGGTTTGCAGTTCCACAGGCAAAACAATTGTAACCTTGCAGTTTAGGGATACTCTCCATAATTTCATCCACCTTAAAAGACCTTTACCCAACAGGGTTTACCCTTCCCACAATAGTGTACCAAATCATATCATGATTCCACTCATGAACAATCTCAATAGGATACTGAGATAATTGAAACCTGATATCCCTTGCCTGAGTCCTCATCAGTCCAGAGAGGATAAAGCATTTCTTCTTTAGAAATCCCTCGCCCTTTACCAGTTTTAGAATTACATCATAGTGGATATTGGCTACAAGCAGATCAGAGTTATAATCTGCAAAGTCCTCTGCCAGACCCTCTTCAACTTCAACCCTTTCCCCCAATCCGTTCAATCTAATATTCTGCAAGGCTATCCTTACAGCCAGAGGATTACTATCAACAGCCAAAACTGTCTCTGCACCCAGGAGGGCTGCACCTATGGCCAGAATGCCCGTGCCTGTGCCAAGATCGAGCACCTTAGGAAATCGGTATTTCTCATAAATCTTCACCAGAGCCCTTAGACAATCCCTTGTAGTAGGATGAAGAGAGGTGCCAAAAACAACCCCGGGATCCAGCAATATCTTCTTTTCCCCATCACCTTCTTGACTATTTTCCCACGGAGGGACAATCAAAAAGTGAGAGACTCTAAACGGTCTGATCTTTCCGCCCTGCCACTCTTCATAGGTAAAATCAAACTCGTCTATCAATCTTAGTTTATTATTCTTATCAACTATCCTCTGCACAAACTCTCTGGATGGACGAGAAAAAAACAGAAAAGAGCTGTCTTCCTCAATCCAATTTCCCAAGAAATCAGGACCTAACAGAGACTCTTCTTCCCTATGTAGGGGGCCTTCAACATAGTAGATATAGAGTTCCTGATAAGGGATGCGGTCACCTGTATGATTATTTCTTAGAGCATTCAACCTGTGCTTGACCTCTCTTATTTCAGGAAAACACTTGTCAAAGGAATGTTGTCATTTTTTGTTCCTATCTGCAAGGATATTCTGTTGACATAGTAGAAGAACTTTCGTAAGAAACATCGCTTAAGATTAAAGAACAATAGGAGTTTAAGGGGATTAGCCTTGTTGAGAT
>JAPVWE010000245.1 GCA_028572035.1 Desulfobacteraceae bacterium
CAATCGAGTTAGCATAAGGTAGCAACTTGAAATTTATCCCAAAGATGTGATCTCTGATTCAACTGGCATGCCTCTTGCGCGGTATGTTATTTATGAGATTAAACTTGTATAAGGGAACATCTTCCCATATTTTGTCCTAATAGGATAGAAGCTGGCAGAACCGAGAGGGTGAAGATAAGTTACCATGGATTATCAAAACAGGGAAAAGATTCAGCTCCTCATAGAGAAAGGGGTAAAGATTCCAAACCCTTTGACGGTTGATATTGGAGAGGAAGTGGATATAGACAGGATTTCTGGTGACGGTGTGGTTATTTATGCTGGATGTAAGATCCACGGCAAGAAAACCCTCATTATGTCCGGAATAAAACTGGGCTATGAAGGCCCTGTAACTATAGAGGATTGCCAGATAGGCCCCAATGTAGAACTTAAGGGTGGTTTTTTCTGTGACTCTGTGTTTCTTGAAAAAGCCAATATGGGCTATGGTGCCCAGGTACGGGATGCATGTATTTTGGAGGAGGAGGCTAACGGTGCCCATGTGGTTGGACTCAAGCACACCATCCTTTTGCCCTTTGTCACCTTGGGCAGTCTTATCAATTTTTGTGATTGCCTTATGGCAGGCGGCACAAGCCGAAGGAATCACAGCGAGGTGGGAAGCTCCTATATTCACTTTAATTACACCCCAAACCAGGATAAGGCAACCCCTTCCCTGATTGGTGATGTGCCGAGAGGGGTAATGCTTAATCAGGGCCCCATTTTTTTGGGGGGTCAGGGGGGACTGGTTGGACCCTCTCGATTGGGGTATGGAACAGTCATAGCTGCTGGGGTCATTTATCGGGGAGATTACCCTGAAGGCGGAAAGCTCTTGATCGATGGAAGAGTGAAAAAGACGAATTCGATTTTTTATCCAGGGCTCTACTATAATATTGCAAGACGGACAGCAAATAACATAAATTATATTGCAAGCCTTATAGCCCTTAGGCAGTGGTACCTGGGTGTCCGATTCCAATTCTTTCAAGAGGACTTCATGAGCCAGGAATTGTATGAGGGGGCATTGGAGAAATTGGATATGGCCATTAATGAGAGAATAAATCGGCTCAAGGCCCTGGCCCACAAGATGCCCCATTCTGCCGAACTCTATCAAAAGATTATGAAAGGAAAACACCCCCAAAAATTAGTCAATCAGAAAAAAGAACTGTTTGATAAGTGGCAAGAAATAGAGGATAGTCTTTATTGTTTTCGAGAGAAGATGGGTGAGGTATCTGCGAGGAATGCCTTCTTGGAAGCGGTGGCTCAGGATAGAGAGAAAAAGGGCAATGATTACATTAAGGTCATTCAGGGCTTACATAAGAAATGGGGCGCTAAGGGAACCAAGTGGCTACAAGGCATTGTGGATGAGATAAATAAAAAAGTTTTAGAAAAGATCCCTTCTTTTAAAGACCAGGTCTGCGCCACTATTCCCAAAAATAGTCCAGAACATTGATGTCTTGAACAGGATAACCATATTTGGTATTGAATTCTGTGGAAATGCTTACACCTTCAGATATAAAAACTATAAAAAAGTTGACATAATTTAGATTCTCTATTATACAGTTTGGATACCTGGAACATAATACAAGGGCGTATTATCAAAGACAAAGGAGTCCACAACATCTCAAGTGTGAGATGGCAGTGGCTTTTTTTTGTGCAAAAAATTTATTGAAAGGAGAAAAGAAATGGGAGAGTTGTTTGGTACCGATGGGGTGAGAGGTGTAGCAAATGAATACCCCATGACTGCAGAGATGGCCTTAAACATTGGCAGGGCAACCGCCCATGTGTTTAAGCGGAAAGGCCATGTCCCCAGGATCATTATTGGAAAAGACACACGTATCTCCGGATACATGCTTGAAAATGCTCTGGTTTCAGGGATCTGTTCTATGGGGGTAGATGCTCTTTTGGTAGGGCCCCTACCTACACCAGGAATTGCCTTTGCAACCAATAGCATGAGGGCTGATGCTGGTATTGTGATATCTGCCTCCCACAACCCCTTTCAGGATAATGGAATTAAGATATTCTCTAGCGAGGGCTTCAAGCTCCCTGATGAAAAGGAACTCGAGATAGAAAAACTGATATTTTCTAATAAAATGCAAACCTTGCATCCATCACCCAATGAACTGGGTAAGGCCTATCGGATAGATGACGCCAGAGGTCGATACATTGTCTTTTTGAAAAATACCTTTCCCAAGGACTATACCCTTGAAGGAACCAAGGTCGTTTTGGACTGTGCCCATGGGGCTACCTATAGGGTAGGACCTGATACCTTTTTTGAGTTAGGAGCAGATGTCACCTCTCTTTTTAATGAGCCCAATGGGGAGAATATCAACGCACAATGTGGATCCCAGCACCCGGAAACCCTGGTAGAAGAGGTAGTCAAAAGGAGGGCAGATGTTGGATTTGCTTTTGATGGTGATGGTGACCGTCTTATCGCTGTTGATGAAAAGGGCTCTGTTCTAACAGGAGATCAAATCATGGCCGTCTGTGCTAAAGAGATGAAAAAGGA
>JAPVWE010000246.1 GCA_028572035.1 Desulfobacteraceae bacterium
AGATATGGCAGGCATTCAAAGAATCTACCAGCACACCTGCTTCAGTTTTCTTCTGACAAAAAGCCAGTGGTCGTCTGGAATACTACGAGGGCCTGTAATCTGAACTGTATCCACTGTTATGCCAGGGCTGTTCATCGAAGCAATGAAAGGGAGTTAACAACAGAGCAAGGCCTCAATCTCATCGATGATCTGGCCACCTTTGGGGTGCCAGTTATTCTCTTCTCCGGGGGGGAACCCTTGCTCAGGCCTGATCTACCGGAACTCGCCAGATATAGTGTCGACAGGGGCATGAGGGCAGTTATCTCTACTAACGGCACCCTTATTGATGAAGAAAAGGCCACTACATTAAAAGATGCTGGTGTCTCCTATGTTGGCATAAGCCTTGATGGACTTGAGAATGTGAATGATCACTTTAGGCGGATGCAGGGCGCCTTTAAAATGACACTTAATGGGATAAAGAACTGTAAGAATGCGGGGCTCAAGGTAGGGTTAAGATTCACCATGAACAAGTTGAATGTCGAACAGGTACCGGGTATCTTTGATCTCGTGGAGGAGATGAACATCGAGAGGATCTGTTTTTATCACCTTGTTTACTCTGGCAGGGGATCAGATCTAATCGATCAAGACCTCTCCCACGATGAAACCAGGCAGATAGTAGACCTTATCATGGACAGGACCAGGGATATGTATAACAGGGGAGTGAAAAAGGAGGTCTTGACTGTAGATAATCATGCTGACGGCCCTTATCTCTACTTGAGGATGCTCAAGGAGAATAATCCCCGGGTAGGAGAAGTCTTGGAACTTCTCAAGATGAACGGGGGAAATAGCTCAGGCCAGGGAATAGGTTGCATAAACTGGAATGGTTCGGTTTATGCTGATCAGTTCTGGCGTCAACATTCCTTTGGCACTATTCTTTCAATGCCCTTCAGCCACATATGGTCTGACCTAACCAATCCTTTAATGGCCCAACTCAAAGATAAAAACAGGTATGTAACGGGAAGATGCGCCAGATGCAGGTGGCTTGACATATGTGGTGGTAACTTTCGCGCCAGGGCTGAGGCTGTAAGCGGCGATATGTGGGGAGAAGATCCAGCCTGCTATCTAACCGACAAGGAGATAGGGCTATCTTGAGGTAGAAATGAAAAAAGCAGTCCTGTCCTTTCTTTCTTCCCTAAAATTGACTATAAGCCTCTTAATCATCATAGCTGTTGCCTCTATATTGGGAACAGTCATTCCCCAGCAATATGACGGGGGAGAATCTTTTAGTCATCTCAGTCCCGGGTTAGTTGAGGCCTTGAAATCTCTTCAACTATTTGATATGTACCACTCTGCCTGGTTCATCATCCTGATGGGCCTCCTGTCCTTGAACCTTACAGTTTGTTCCTTGAATAGATTTCCTGGTTCCTGGAAGCTTTTCAGGAAAATACCTTCCCCTGATAGAGACAAACCCTTTGAAAATCTATCCCCTGATAGGGTCATTTCAATTGAGAAAAGTCCTAATGAAGTTATCGAAAGGGTGGAAAATCTTCTTCACAGAAGATACAAAAGGGTCAGCAGAAAAGACACAGCCAACACCACCTTTTTCTACGGAGAAAAGGGGGCATACTCCCATTTCGGTGTATATATTATTCATGCGAGTATCCTGACAGTCATTGCAGGTGCAATAATAGGCTCTTTGTTAGCCTTTGAGGGCTTTGTAAATCTACCTGAGGGCGAATCAACTAATACGGTACATTTGAAAAGGCAAAAAGGGATTAAGAAATTGGATTTTACTGTGAGGTGTGATAAATTTTCTATTGCCTACTACGATAACGGCATGCCCAAGGAGTATAGATCAAATCTAAGCTTTCTGAAAAATAGCCATGTTATTTACCAGGGGCCTTTACTGGTCAACCATCCAATAACAGTTAATGGAATCAGGTTTTATCAGGCAAGCTATGGATCTATTCCAGGTGGTCAGGCATATATGACTATCAAAAAAGGACATGAGCAAGGAACTACCATAAAGGTTAAACTAAAGGATTCATTTTCTCTTAAAGGAAATGATGCAACGGCGACAATAGAAAGGATAGAAGAGAACCTTATGTCCATGGGTCCGGCTGTGCTTATAAATGTCCAATCTCCTGAAGGGAATATGCGCTTCTGGGTATTCAAATACATAGAAAGAATTAAGGAAGGCATCCCTGGGCTCTTTAAGAAGGTCCCAAAATTTAACCCCGGTCTCTTTAAGCCTTACTATTTCAAGCTCAAGAAGATTGAAAGTAAATATTATACTGGTCTCCAGTTGAGCCGTGATCCAGGTGTCTCCATTGTGGCAGCTGGCTCCTTTCTTATTATAATTGGTTTTCTTATCACCTTTTTTTCATCCCATAAAAGGTTTTGGGTACGGGTCGATGAGCAAGAAGAGAAGAGCAGGATATCGATAGCAGCCTCGAGCAATAGAGATCCTGTTGGTCTAGAAAGGGAGACAGGTAATCTCGTAAGGCATCTTAAGAGGATGATATGATTATCAACACCACAATCCTTAGCTGGG
>JAPVWE010000247.1 GCA_028572035.1 Desulfobacteraceae bacterium
GGTAGCTAGGTCGGTTTTTGATTGGGTAGTGCTTGACCGAAAACCCTCATTCTGTCATTACGAGCGGTAGCGAAGTAATCTCATAAGAGTGAAATTACTGGATAATTAATGAGATTGCCACGTCGTTGCACTCCTCGCAATAACATTTTGGTACTTTTCGTTCAGGCACTAGGTAAGTAAATATATCTCAAGAAGGAGGTTAGAAGAAATGGCAACAGTAGAATTCAAAGGTCATACCTGGACGATTGATGAAGATGGCTTCATAGATGATTTCAACAACTGGAACGAGGATTGGGTAGAATATGTGAAAGGCACTGAAGGTATTAATGAAATAACCGATGAGCATTGGAAGGTAATTAAATATCTGCAGGATTACTATAAACAGTATGGCCTAGCCCCAATGATCAGATTATTAACAAAGAAGACAGGTTTCAAATTAAAATATATCTATGAGCTTTTTCCCTCAGGTCCAGCCAAGGGTGCCTGTAAGGTGGCCGGGCTGCCAAAACCGACTGGATGTGTCTAGTCCGGAATGGATGGAGGGTAAGAGTTAAGAATCTTGTTCTAAGACTTACTCTTTACCCTCATCATCATACTTTTATGCCAGGATTTTTATGTACATGAACCTGAGATATTGCTCCATATAACTCAGGGCGTCGGTACTTTATAAAATATCTCATCCTATCTTTTCTGACTTTGGCTAAATCGCTCCCCTTAAGTCCTGCGATAATCATTTTCTCTTTACTGCCGGTGTATTGATGGAGGATCTTTCCCGCGGGACTCAGGATCATGATTACTCCAGGGAATAATAGGCCCGCACCATTTTCTCCAACCTGATTGCAGGCCACAATGAAAAGGCCATTGTCAAAGGCCCTGGCAGGGAGGTCTCTCAGCCAACTATCCCTTTTTTCTTCCGGTTTTCCAAGAGGTGAGGCATAAAGAAAGAAGATAATCTCAGCTCCCTGGAGGGCCATTATGGTGCTCAGTTCAGGAAAATGGGTCTCGTAACAAAGCTGTATTCCAAAATTACTATGATCATAGGTGAAGGTCTTTATTAACTGTCCCGGCTGGTAAATCTCTTTTTCTTTAGGTGAGAGATGGCTCTTTTGGTACGTCCCAATGATACCATATGGTCCTGCTACTATCTGGCTTATATGGGGTTTGTCACCGCTTTCCTTTTCAAGCATTCCAGCCATGATAAGTAACCTGTTTTCTTCAGCAATTTTCACTATTCGGTCACTTATAGGGCCTGGTACAGGCTCCGCATATGATTGGGGGTTTTCTTTAATAGTGTAGCCTGTAACAGAAAGCTCGGGAAAGCATATCATAGAGACCCCTTTGGCTGCGGCCTTCTGAACAAAGGATTCCATCCTTGCTATGTTTTTTTCTATACGGCCGAAATCAGATTGCATGCAGACTACGGCCAGCCTTAAATCTTTCATCTTCAATCCCTAAGGCCTTTTCTTACCTTTCTAAACCAGCAGCAAAGTGGGCAAGGCCAGAGTCAATCAGTTGCAGCGTGTCTTATTGTATCTGCTTTTCAAAACCGCTTACACTTACAATACTGTGTATCTGTTCTTGTATAGACTCAATGAGTGATTCTATTTTATCGGATGTTATTCTATTAATATCGTTTGAAAGGCTTTGTATCTCTTGTTCATCAATTTCTGTTATCTTGCTGACCAGAAAGGAGTCAACTTCACCGTCATCAAGCAATAGACCGCACCCCCCAGCAATGCCCAGGAACTCATCACCCACAAATATAGGAACAACGAGCTTTAGAAGCCCTGCATCACATTCTTCAGTAACAGGTTTTCTT
This sequence comes from Desulfobacteraceae bacterium, assembly GCA_028572035.1. Taxonomy (GTDB): domain Bacteria; phylum Desulfobacterota; class DSM-4660; order Desulfatiglandales; family B25-G16; genus JABXJZ01. Next base: position 1,820 of record JAPVWE010000247.1, read on the forward strand.
GTCTCCATCGCCTGTGCTATCATATTCTGATTGGCAACAGCACAGATAAAGCTCTGCCCCTTTTCGTTACTCTTGACAACGGGGCACAGCCTGTTGGCCCAGTTTCTATAATCTGTTATCCTCATGCCATCCTTATCAAAAACGCTGGTATTAAGGCCGAACCTATTGTGAATCTGTTTTTCAAGCTCAACCCATTTTTCAAGAGGTAAGATGTCGGTAAGTTTCATTTTGCCCCTCTCTGACCATATATGTTAAATTCTAGGTTTAAGCATATGCTTGAACCGAAGCATAAAAACCTGGCTTTATCTTGTCAAGTTTTATGAATAGCAACAAGACTGCTCATTATTCGAGTCATTATTTTATTGTCAATATTCTATTGACGTGTTTTCGATGATTTGGTAGAAGAAACCTACCTCGATATTGTGTCTCTAATAGAGAGATGATTGGGGCAGTTTCTTAGATCCCCAAACCTTTGCATATAGCATTACATGCGTCGAGTGGCAAAAGTGCAGGGGGATTAACTTAGAGAGGTGGCAAGGAGAGATGGCAACGTTTGATACTAAGAACTGGGACTGGGAAAGCGGTGAAAAGCTAATTGCGGAAACCAACGAATGTAAGGATAAGTTTGAATGGGTCGAGGAATTCCAAGTCAGCCCTGACGGAGAAAAGGTAGCCTCTATCGTAAAGGTAGGGGACACGGAAT
>JAPVWE010000248.1 GCA_028572035.1 Desulfobacteraceae bacterium
CCTCTTCAATAAACTCTTCTGACTCCTTTATGGACATCCTGTCCGTTTTTATAACAAAGGAAAGGGTCTTACTGAGGTATATAGGGATAAGGGAGTCCAAAAGTTCATCAAATCTCCACAACTTATCCCTGCAAGCAATAGCAAAATCGATCAAGACATTGATCCAGAGATGTGTAGGGAAGTCAAATCGGTCTCGATCCATTTCTTTTATTTCCTGTAGTTTATGCCCTGTTTCCTTCTGGAGAATCTTCTCCCAAATACGACCATGCCTGTCAAAACCCTCATGAAATCTTTGAAATAGTATTTGCTTGTCGACCTTGACGGGCGGTGGCATCTCAGTTTCTCCAAGGCCAAAGCCAAAGATTGCAGTTGGCTTACTCCATTTTACCCTACTCCAGAAAGGATGAAATCTTACCATCATATTAAAGATAGTCCCCACTACCTGTCTGAACATGGGTCCAAGATCTGCGCCAGGATCCTTTGGCCGGTGAATCTTTGGCCTGCCCATGAAGGCCTGGCAAATGGGGATATTTTCGTTCATGGCAAGGGTAGTCATCCAGATATCAATACCAAAATTCGCTACATCGTCTGACCAGGTATCACTCTCAAGATAGACCTGGGCCAGTTTTCCCAAAAAACCAAAATCGCCACCTATCGGCTGCCTGACCCTCCTGCCATAGAGGGAACGCATCAAAGGATAAGCGATAGAGTTTGTTATGGTGCCATCATATTTGTGCCTAACATAAAGGGGTGCTACATAACCAAAATCCTGAAACAGAGGTTCACCTAAGTGTTTTATCCAGTCTGGCATTATACTCTTTAAATCAGCATCAACTACCACGACTCCTTTTGCATCAAGATCCACAATCTTTTTGAAGAGATTCCTAAAATTGTTCCCTTTCCCTTTAATACCGGGTTCTGTTGATATGTATATTTTTGGCGTATCGGTTCTTATGCCCAGAAATATCTCCTTTGTGCCGTCATTAGAGTTATTATCACAGTTTATGATAACCGATTCCATATCTCCAAAGAATGACTGTATCCCTTTGTCTGCCTGTTGGACTGGAAAGGCAATGGAGTCTGCCTCATTATAGGATGGTATTGCTACAACAAATTCTGCTTTCTTTATGTTCTCAGGATTAACCTCATGCTCAAACATCTTTTAGCCTCCCAAACTCTCCTCTTCAGCTACTATAATCATAAAAGCCCTTTCCACTTTTTCTGCCAAGCCAACCAGCATCCACGTGCCTTCTAAGCAGGGGGCATGGTCTATACTTGGAATCACCAAGATCTTTGTGTAGAACCTCCATTATGGCCAGACAGGTATCCAATCCAATAAGATCGGCTAAGGCCAGAGGGCCTATAGGATGGTTCATTCCCAGGGTCATGACATCGTCAATGGCCCTGGCTGTACCCACCCCTTCAAATAGTGCATATATAGCCTCATTTATCATGGGCATAAGAATCCTGTTGCTGATAAAGCCAGGAGAATCATTGGCCTCTACTGGCGACTTCTTGAGTTTAATGGCCAAATCATGAGTAACTTTTTCAGTATCATCAGAGGTCGCCAGTCCCCTGATAATCTCTACCAATTTCATCAGTGGAACCGGATTCATGAAATGCATACCTATTACCTGTTGAGGCCTCTTGGTTACTCCAGCAATCTTCGTTATAGAGATTGATGAGGTATTTGAAGACAGAATTACACCTAGGGCGCAGATCCCATCAAGGGCGGTAAATAGCTTTAACTTTAGCTCCTCTTTCTCTGTTGCGGCCTCCACCACAAAATCGACCTCCCTCATATCGGAAATATCCGTAGATCCTTTAATCCGAGAAATGATGTTGTTTTTTTCTTGAGAAGATATCTTTTCCTTCTTTACCATCCTGGAAAGACTATTCTCGATAGCAGCAAAACCTTTATCCACAAATTCATTTCCTATATCATTCATAATCACCTTATGCTCATAGTTAGCGGCTACCTGGGCGATTCCCGATCCCATTTGACCTGCACCAACTACACCTAACGTCTTAATTTCCATTGCCAAGATCCTCCTCCTTAAATCAGATGAATGAGATTACCTTTACCTCACTTTAGGCCTGCCCGCAACGCTCTCGCTTGCGAGTTTCCGAATTCTCCCGAAGTGATCCCGATTCCCCCGGGACGGGGCGGAACTCGGAAGCAGGCGGGCACTTTAGGCACTTCACCCGCCTATGGCGGGTTAAGCTCACTTATCAATTCAGTATTGATATATATCCCAAGACAATACCAAAATCAACCTAAAAGCCATAAAACCCATTGTCTCTGAGCCTAGTGCCTCTTTCTGTTCCATTTGACCTTGATGATTCCTCCCGAATCCTGGGCAATATAAAGGAATCCATTTGCATCTACTGCTATTCCTTCCTGGTTCTCCCCTGGAAAAGCGCAAGCCTGGAGAATCTTCCCCTCCCTCGTAATCTCAAACAAGGTATTGGTTGCATCGCTCATAACATATAGATGACCGCTTTTCTCA
>JAPVWE010000249.1 GCA_028572035.1 Desulfobacteraceae bacterium
GAGATGGTCCATACCAACCTTCAACGAGAGGCCTGCCCTGCGGTGAAGTATGCCTACGGTGACACGGTACAGATCTTTACCAGGGAATGTCCCGGGTGCGGCTTCAAGGGCAGGCGGGCCAAACTGATAGGAAGGGCTGACGATATGCTTACCGTTAAGGGGGTTAATGTCTATCCTGCGGCTATCAAGGATATTGTCACTACTTTTGTGCCCGATGTCACAGGGGAGATGAGGATTGTTTTAGAATCTCCGCCTCCAAGGGTGGTTCCCCCGGTGAGGTTAAAGATTGAACACGGCAAGGATATCAGTCAAGCCGATTTGCCAGGTCTTGCAAACAGGATAAGTGCAGCTCTGCACAATACAATAAAGATAAGGCCTGAAATCGAATTTGTTGAGCCTGGTGCATTACCCAAAGAGACAAGAAAAACACCCGTTTTTGAGAAGAAGTATGAACAAAAATAGGCATTACCCTGCTTATGAATCCACTATACCTTTTGCACCCATCTCTTACTTCCTGATTTTATCTTTTTGGCTTCCAGATCTCAGTATCCGTTTAAGGGGTTTGCCTGACGGATTCTTGGGGATCGAGCTGACGAATTCGATGGCCTTTGGCTTCTTATAACTGGCAAGATGGCCCTTGCAGAAGTCGATCACCCCTTGCTCGTCTATTGTTTTTCCATCTCTGAGGACTATAAAGGCCTTAACTGCTTCCCCCCAGGTTTCATCAGGGATACCAATCACGGCTGCATCAGCAATGGCCGGGTGTGTGAAGAGAACCTCTTCAATCTCCCTTGGATAGATGTTTTCTCCACCGCTTACGATCATATCCTTTTTTCGGTCTACAATATAGAAATAACCTTCTTTATCTACGGTAGCCACGTCTCCGGTATAAAACCATCCATCCTTGATTGCCTCTTTAGTTGCTTCCTGGTTCTTATAGTATCCCTGCATGACATTTGGACCTCGGCAGACCAATTCCCCTGCCTGGTCCGGGGGTAGAGGGTTACCCTGTTCATCAACTACCCTGGCCTGGAGAAAGGGAACAGGAGGCCCTACCGAGCCATGTTTTCTGAAGGAGTCCTTTCCGTTGAGAATAGTAATTGTGGGGGAGGCCTCTGTACACCCGTAGACATCGTAGATACCATTGGCCTGAGGAAAGACCTGCAAGAGCCTCTCCTTTATCTCCTGAGGCAGGATAGCGGAGCCTGCTGTACATTTGGTTATGGAGCGGGTGTCAAAATGATCCAATTGCGGATACTGAAGTAATAGATTGTACATGGCCGGGGACCCGGAGATAACATTCACCTTCTCTTTTTCAATATAGCTCAGGACTGTCTCCGGGTCGAACCTTTTGACCAGGATGCTTGTACCACCCAAGGCTGTCTGTATGGTAAAATGGTTGTTCAGGGCGGCTGTGTGATAGAGAGGCCCGATAATTAATGAGACCTCTCCTGGATGATCCTCCCTTCCTAAGATGGTATTTATCAGATTCCAGAGGACATTACCATGGGTAATAACTGCACCCTTTGGTTTTCCGGTTGTCCCTGAGGTGTACATAATCTGGCAGGGATCATTCTCACCTATCTCGACCCCCGGTTCATCGGGTTCACCTGAAGAGAGAAATGATTCATAGTCATGGGCGAAACCTTCCTTTCCCACATCAACCCCAATAAAGTCCTTTATAGTCCGCAGCCTCTGGTAGATACTGGCGATGGTCTCTTGAAACTCTTTGCCAAAGAAGAAGAAGCTGGACTCCGAATTATTGGCAATGTATTCGATCTCCTCTCCCACAAAACGAAAGTTTACCGGTGTTAGAAGGGCTCCCAGTTTAGCGGTGGCAAAGTAGACTTCGGCAAAGTGATGGGTATTAAAAGACATAAGGGCCACACGATCCCCCTTTTTGAGTCCGTATTGCCTCATTGCCTGGGCCAATCGGTTGACCCGATGATTGAAGCTCTTGTATGAGAAACGTTTCTCCTCAGAGATTATGGCTGTTCTATCTGGATAGTTGCTTGCGCTGTTGACTAATAGGTAGGCGATATTCATCTTCGTCCCGTAAAAGAGTCTTGGCTCAAGAAAAATAGACTGAATGACTATTGACTAAGATTATCAAGGACTAATATCTATGGTCAATCAAAAATACTTCAGAACCCTGCCGAGTATTCTACATATCTATTCCTCACTAATATAAAACTGTTGTCGAACCTTCAACTCTGTTTTTTGCCCATTCTCTGTTTTTTCTTACGATCCTCGTTGAAAATATCTGGTTCTAATCAAGTTGATTTAATGATACCCATCAAGGTGTCTTCCGGATTGCATGGATATTGGTCACTGGAAGACTCAGCTGTAAGGATTCTAAGCACCTCCCTGTACTTGGCCACGGTCCTGCGCGCTATATCTATGTTTGAACCTTTCAAGATATTAGCTATCTCATGGTCGCTGTAGGGCTTGGACTTGTCCTCCCTCCTTACCATCTCCTTAATCCTCTCCTTAACACTCAAAGA
>JAPVWE010000250.1 GCA_028572035.1 Desulfobacteraceae bacterium
AGGACAAACAAGATCCAATTGGGAGCATACTGAACAATGGTTTCAGCAATTTGATGGGGGATACGTTCGAAAGTCATCACAAAAGATAGCATTGAGGCCGTTCCAAGCACAATTAACACGACGCCCGACAGCGATGCCGTATGCAAAAGCGCCTTTTTCAGGGTTGCCAACTTGAGTTCTTTGTAAACAAAGAAAGAAAGACAGAATCCATAGATAACAGCTACTGCTGCAGCCTCAGTAGGAGTAAAAATGCCTCCATAAATCCCTCCAAGGACAATCACGATCATAAGTATGGGAAGGATTCCATCGCGAATGATCTGGAGTTTCTCGCTCCAGGCAATCCTCGGTGGGATGGGGAGGTTGAGTTTTTTAGCGTAAAAATAAGCCAGTGAAACAAGTGCGCCTGCAATGAAAACGGAAGGGAGAATCCCGGCAGCAAACATCCCTCCAACCGAGATATTTGCAACAACAGCGATAATGATAAGATCGATGGACGGAGGAACCAGGGATGAGGCTCCACCTGCTGAGGCAAAAAGAGCTGTCGCAAAATCCGGGGGATATTTGTTTCTCTTTAATTCAGGAAACATCACAGATCCGATCGCTGCTGTTTTTGCGCTTCCGGAACCGCAAATCGCACCAAAAAAGAACGTGGACATAGTAACCACTACGCCAAGCCCCCCCCGAATACCTCCGAAGAAAACAAGCGTCAGATCAACAATGCGGCGAGCGATGCCGCCATAGGACATGATCGTGCCGGCCAGAATAAAAAATGGAATGGCTAACAAGGGAAAGGAATCAAGGCCCGCCATAAATTTCTGGGGAAGAAAAACGAAGAAATCAGGGTCAAAAGAAATAGCCATCAATCCTGCTAGAGCACAAACACCAAGGACAATCCCGATGGGTACAGAGAGAAGTAGAGCTATAATAAATACGATGATTATGACTTCTCCCATTTTCTATCTTACTGCGACTTGTTATTTCCTTTTCCCTCGCTGCGGATGTCTGACCACCAGTTTCGAAGGACATAATAAAGCATTAAAGTACCCCCTACGACAACCGAGGAGTATGGCACGGCCATAGACATTTGAGTGCTCGGCGCTACCTGTTTTGACATGCTGATTGTAAACTCCAAAGATTTCCAGATAAAAATAGCAAGAAATCCGGAGACAATAAAAGTGACCAACGACCCGATCAGATTCTGAGTTCTTTTTCCAAGACGATCTACAAGAAATCTCAAAGCAAAATGTGACCTTGTCTTGAACGCATAAGCAGAGGCGAGTGCAGCGAGCCATAAGAACAAGTATCTTGCCAGCTCCTCAGACCAGGCGAGAGACAGATGGAAGATATACCGGAAGAGGACTTGAGTAAACGTCACTCCAACAATCCCAACGAGAATCACACAGAGGGATAGTTCAAGAGGCTGCTTGAAGATTGTTTTCACTTTCCTCTTGTTTGGATCTTTATTTATTTTATCCATCGCTCTGAAATTTACTGCTTTATGACCTGCTCGATTATCGCCATCCCTCCGACCTTGGCTGCATTATTTCTGTAAACCTGCTCGACCTTTTCCCGGAAAAGACTCTTATCCACTTCGTAGAATTCCAATCCTAATTCCTTCAGTTCTGCCAGGGCGGATTCTGTCAAAGCATCCATCGCTTCCCGCTCGGCAGAGACGGAAGCTTGCCCCGCTTTCAACACAGTGGCTTGAACACTCGGAGGAAGTTTGTCATATACTTTCTTGCTAAAGATGAGGGCGATAACCAAAAACATGTGATTTGTATTAGAGACATATTTTGTAACCTCGTGGAATTTCTCATAGAAAAGGTCAAAATGATCTGTTTCCGCTCCATCAACGACTCCCATTTGAAGCGCTGAATAGAGTTCACCGAAAGCCATAGGTGTCGCCTGAGCTCCTAAGGTGTTAAAGGTTTCAACCAATAACGGACTAGACATCACCCTGATCTTAATTCCCTTTAAATCATCGGGATTGAGAACAGGCCTTTTCCTGTTCCAGACATTCCGGATACCAGAGAACCAGTAGCCAAGTACCACGCAATTCAGCTTTTCTTCTATGTTGCGGGCCAGCCATTGACCTACGGGCCCGTCAAGAACTTTATAACAATGATCAAGGTCACGGAAAATGAAAGGGAAATTGAAGAGCTCTGCCTCTGGGACTGATGTAGACAAACCACCAGCAGTGGATGAGGCCGATGCAGCAATCAACCCCAATTGAACCATCTGGGTGGCCTCTTCCTCTGTACCGAGCTGTGCGTTGGGAAAAATCTGGACCTCAACAACACCTCCGGTCTCAGCCTCAAGGACTTCCTTGAATTTTTCGTAGCCTTTCTGGAAGGGATGCTTCTCTGGACCATTATGGGCGACTTTTAAGACAATCTTGTCCATTATCTCTCCAGTTTCTTCTGGAGTTTTTTTGGTGTCTTTGTTGCAGCCAAATAAGAAGACCATCAGGAGGATGAGGGATAAAAAAATT
>JAPVWE010000251.1 GCA_028572035.1 Desulfobacteraceae bacterium
TAATTCAATACCCCTAATATTTTTAGGGGTATTGCATAAAACTTTCAAGTAATTATGGGCGTCAAATCTTTATTTTTGACAAATCAACGCCTCGCTTAACGCTCATGGTCGAGGCACTAACAGCATTGGAAAGCCTTCAGGGGATGGCCTGGGTTTTGATTAATAGCAGAAATCGCCACTCTCTAGCGAAGTCCCTATACAAAATATATTGGCAAATTGGATGAAAAAAGCAGGGCCATCTGACCCCTGCCCGTTTGACAATAGAATATAGATTTACTTCTTCTTAAGCTCAACGATCAGCGCCTGGGTAAGCGTAGCAGTTCCATCCGGGAAGCCAAACATTCTTGCTATGTAAGGAGAAGTACCAGACGTAATGATATTGCCATCTTGGACAACGTTGATGTCGCTATAGATGGCACCAGCGAATCTGATGTCTCTCTCTTGCCCGTAACTCGGGTTGAGCGGGTCAGTGAAAAAGGCATATCGCTTACCTGCCAAAACTCCCGCTTCCGCCAGGATGATGACGGAACCAAGTTGCGCAGCTACCGGCTTCCCTTCAGCGACAGCTTTCTTAACTATCGCAACAGCTTCAGGAGCCACCGGCGGTCCCGGGAATAACCCTACAGCCATGCATGGCATGATGAAACCTGCATAGTCGGCTACTTTCACATCGCCCAGCTTCAAATCCGGCTCAAGGGTTGTGGTACGGCCCACGATAGGCTGGCCCGAAGCTGAAGCCACTACCACCTGAACACCTGCGTCCTTAAGCGTAATGATCATCACACCGACTTCCTTGGTGAGCATGAGTTCTATATCACGTGAGTTCCCTTCACGCGGTATGAGGAGAACTTTGGGGCCACGCTCTGCATGAGCAGGGGCAACGCACACTGCCATGCCTACCAAGATCGCCGCGATGATAAGAAATCTTTTCATTTTCTTCCCTGATTGTCCAGAAGACTAGCACAACGTCTAAAACGTCTTGGACTTACCGGGATTTTACTTTAGGCTCCCAACAGAACAAACAATGTCCTGTTAGAAGCAAGCCGGACACAATTTGCAGGGTTTCTTCATATAAAACATACCTGGATTGAATAGAAATTTCCTTTTTGGACGCAGACCCGCCTCCCACCTGCCCGCCATCGGCTTCGCCTTATGCGAGTTTCCGAATTCCGGGTTCCGTCATTCGGAACTCGGAAGCGGGCGGGTCTGCGTCCTAATTAATTGATTTTACTATACCTGGATTTCGATAAAAGGCAATATTTTGATTTTTTCGACAGTCTTTACTAAAGTCATAACTTTATCAGATTTAGAGGATCAGATCAAATCAGTTGGAAAATTCTCAGGTATTCACAATAAACCCCATTTCCTCATCGGTCAGCACTTTCCCTTCCTTTATTCCCCTCCACATCATCTTGTGCCATCATCTTTTTTGACTACTACATATGTTAATTTAATTTTATTTTGCCTAAATTAAAAAATTTAGTTGACAAATAGTATTTTATATGTATAATTATATATAATTTCTTGAAACAGATTATTATAAACAAAAAGTAGAGGGTTAATTGGGTCTCAACCTGATAAAGAGAATCAGAGAGGATCTCCTCATTAGCAAGTCACAGCTTGCCAGAAAAGCGGGAGTCTCATTCTTGACCATTGATAGGGTTGAGAAAGGAATGAGCTGCCGGATGGATACCAAAAGGAAGATTATATTAGCCCTTGGACATAAACTCTCTGACAAGCAAGAGCTTTTTCCAGGGGATTGAAGTGTGAATCCTAAAAGGACTAAACTATCTCTTTATCTGAAAAGTATTATTGATGAAATATAATTCTCATTCTGGGGTGTTCGTTATATAAAAAAACTCCATCCGCTGATATTTAGGAGAAGGGAGACATAATTAACGGCACAACCGGGTACCCCGACTTAGGTCGGGGTTTTTATTTCAAGGAATCCGCCATGATTCAATGAGTTCTCTATTTCCAGTCCATGAACCAAATTCCTGCCTGATAGATGATCCGCTTTTTCTACTTTTTTGACCTTGACTTTAGTTTCTTTTTAACACAGATCTTGTCTTCCCTGACAATCGCACAAAGCTTGGGGTTGTCATAATCTTTACAATGGGTGTGATTATACATAGGGCATTCAGGATATTTTTTTGACATAGTGCTATTCTTTCTCTTTCTTACTAAGGAGAGCACATTATTGTTTGCATTTGACATAACCAAAATGGGTGTAGGAGGGCCATGAGGTCTTTTCTTCTGCTCCGAGGCTCTCCCGCCTATCATAGGCGGGATCTTTTCTAAGACTTATCTGCGTCCCGCCAGAGATAGGCGGGACTGCGGCTTCCCCCACTGATAAGTCATGAAAAGGACGGCGGCCTCCCACCAGTCACATCAGAAAAGACCTCATGTCCCTTCACTGTAATGCAAACTATCTGATGCTCTCGGTAGTAAAGCATTGACAATTTATTTTAAATATGGTTCCATCTA
>JAPVWE010000252.1 GCA_028572035.1 Desulfobacteraceae bacterium
ACTCATTCTCCTTGCCCCGGCCCTTAACCTCCCAGAACTCAACCCATATCTGTCAGAAAAGCTCACACTTCCTGTTTATGTCTTTCATGGAAAAGAGGACGAACTTATTCCCCCAAAGCTGATTCAGAATATTGCCAAAAAAGTCTTTAAGAATCTAACCTTTACTGTGGTGGATGATGACCACCGCCTCTCCAGAACATTTACTTCAATTGATTGGCCAGAACTCTTAGAAAGTAAGAAGTAGGCAGTAGCCAGTAAGCAGTAAGGAGAAGTTCTCCTTGACAGATCAGATTAAGCATTCATTTGCAAGCATGATCAATAAACCAGACAAACCCTATATATGGCAAATACTTCTTACTTTCCAAGAAGACTGCTTAGTGCTTACTCCTTACTCCCTACTGCCTACTCCTTTAACTCTACATTCCAGTAGACATAGTCCCTCCATGTCTGGGGCATATGCCTAAACCCTACTGTGACCGTCAAAACTGGCAACCATTCTGGTTTTTTGGGTTTTCTAACCAAGGTCATTGAGGCCTCTGAAGGAATCCTCCCCCCCTTCTTTCTATTGCAATCTATACAACAAGTAACAATATTCCCCCACTCTGTCTTACCTCCCCTTGCCCTCGGCAAAATGTGATCCCAGGTAAGGTCGGTCGGAGGGAATAGCCTGCCACAGTATTGACACTTGTAACTATCCCTAATATAGATATTCTGTCTGCTAAATCTAACTGGTGTCTTTGGCCTTCTTACGAATCTTAAAAGCCTGATAACCGCCGGCAATTTAATGGAAAAACTAACTGAATGGATCTCCCTGGTATACTCTTCAATCACCTCCACCTTGCCCAGGGTGAGCATAATAATTGCCTTCTTCCAGTTGATGACCTTAAGAGGTTCGTAAGTAATATTTAAGAGGAGTACCTGTTCCATCATAGCAAAGTTAAAGTGACCTAAAGTGACTAAAGTGCCTAAAGTTATGATAACTCTTGAATCCCTCGATGCCTTAATCTTAGGTGATCAACCCAATAAACACAACAAACTCAATAAACCTGTAAGTGTGGTCGGGGCGAGAGGATTTGAACCTCCGACCCCCTGCTCCCAAAGCAGGTGCGCTACCAGACTGCGCCACGCCCCGAATAATATAAATCTATACCTTATTTTCACTAAAAAAATCAAGGAAATTATGAACAGAAGGTCCCTGATTCTCTATTTACCATATGTTTTTATTGACTTTGTAGAGATTAGATAATATCTATTCTAACAAAAATCAAGGGAAGTAAAGTCAAATGATAGATATTCAAAATCAAAGAGATGATCGCAACATTGATATAGACAAGGTTGGGGTAAAGGACATCCGGTATCCAATAACGGTTCTGGATAAACAAACAACAACCCAGCAGACTGTGGCCCTGATTAACATGTACGTTAATCTTCCCAGGGACTACAAAGGCACTCATATGAGCCGGCTTGTTGAGATCCTGAATGAACACGATAGAAGGATTTCTATTCAGAATTTCTCAGATATCCTCTCCACCATGAAAAAACGGCTCAAAGCTGAAAGTGCACACATGGAAATATCCTTTCCATACTTTATAATGAAGTCTTCTCCTGTCACCCATAGCCAAGGACTGATGGAATATCAGTGCATCTTCAAAGGCAGTTTGAATAAAGGAAAAGATCTGGTGGTTTTGATAAATGTACCCATCACTACCCTCTGCCCATGCTCAAAAGAGATAAGCAATTTCGGCGCCCATAACCAGAGGGGAGAGGTTAGATTGCAGGTCAGATTCAAGAAGTTTGTATGGATAGAGGACCTCATAAAACTGGTAGAGGAGGCTGCCTCCAGCGATGTTTACTCTGTCTTAAAAAGGGATGACGAGAGATATGTAACTGAAAAGGCATATCAAAATCCTAAATTCGTAGAGGATGTTGTAAGGGACATAGCCAGGAAACTTGAGCACGATCCAAACATAACCTGGTTTGCGGTTGAGTCAGAGAATTTTGAATCCATTCACAACCACAATGCATATGCATATATAGAAAGAGGCAAAGATCAAAGCTGAATAGACACATCGATCAAGGGGAACTAAGATATGGCTGATGAGCTAAAGAAGATGTACAGAACGGTGATGGATGACCATTTTCCACCTCAGATCACAATAAGCTTTGGCGATCAAGAACTGGTATACAGTAAAAGAACCTGGAAGATACCTGATAATACAGCAGGTGAGTTGATTGAGAAAGGCCTCAGGTATGGAGAAAATCCGGGCCAAGAAGCAGCACTTTATGAACTGATAAACGGGAACCTCACGCTCGGTGAGTGTCAATTCATTGAACCAGGGAAAGGTCTGGTTTCGGCCATAACTGAAGAACAATTGGTCCAGAGCGGGAAACATCCAGGCAAAATCAATCTGACCGATATAGACAATGCACTCAATATATCAAAATACCTTTCC
>JAPVWE010000253.1 GCA_028572035.1 Desulfobacteraceae bacterium
GTCATAGGGTACTTAAAGTCTATGGATTGATTGAATCCTACATTGCAGATGTCTTCAAGGGCCTCAGTGATGAGCTTACAGGGGTAATGTTTGGCTTTTATCCCTCCTTCCCTGAAAACCATATTACCATTACAGTCCACGGCAAAAAGGATGAAGAGATTGAAAGGGAGTTAGACAGGACAGAGCAGAAGATCAGGGGTCTCTTAGGGCCTTATATCTTTGCGTCTGATGATAAGACCATGGAGGCTATAGTTGGAGACCTGCTTAAGGAGCGGAAGATGACTATATCTGTGGCTGAATCATGTACGGGCGGCCTCATTGGCCACAGGCTTACATCTATACCAGGGAGTTCTCTCTATTTTGAAAGGGGGATAATTGTCTACAGTAACAGATCCAAGGTCGAGATGCTCGGTGTAAACAAGCAGACCATAGATTCATATGGGGCTGTCAGTGATCAAGCGGTGAGGGAAATGGCGGAAGGGATCAAGAAAACCGCGAAAACGGATATGGGACTTGCTGTAACAGGGATTGCCGGACCTTCAGGAGGAGCAGAGGATAAACCGGTTGGTACGGTCTTTATTGGCCTGTCTGTAGACGGCAAAATACTCTCTGGCCAATACTGCTTTTCAGGAGAGAGGGATAAGGTTAAGCTTACCACATCTGAAATGGCCCTTGACTGGGTCAGGAGATATCTGAATGGGCATCCGTTCATTCCTGGCATTTGAACTTCCCCCTGAGATCAGGGAAAAGATTGGGGCAGTCTCCAGAGAATTACAAAAAACAAGAATGCCTGTGAGGTGGGTTAAGGTAGAGAATATTCATCTCACTATGATCTTTCTTGGCTCTGTTAATGAAGATGCAATAGATGAAATAAAAGAAAAGGTACATCTGGTGGTTAATAGGTTTTCCACTATCGGAACCAGGCTCAATGGAGTTGGGGTATTTCCTCATTGGAGGAAGCCAAGGGTCATCTGGGTTGGCCTTAATGGGGAAATAGAAACATTGTCAAATCTCCGGGACCAATTGCAGTCAGAACTAAAGGCGTTAGGTTTGAGGGAGGAAAAAAGGCCGTTTAGACCACACTTAACAATTGGCCGTTTTAAAGGTAGAGTAGACCGGGATGAGGAATTGAAATCGATTCTTGATAGACATCACGACATTACGAGTAATCTCCACCACCTGAATGAGCTTATTCTTTTTAAAAGCGACCTCAAACCGGATGGCCCGGTGTATACAAGAATGGCTACTTGGCCATTGAGAGTGGAGAACTGAGGGGCTTGGCACCAAATGAAGAGACAATAAAAGAGTTATGATTTTCCCGTGGCGGGATAGAAATGCCGATATATTTAATCATGCTTTGGTAAAGGGAGGTTATTATGGCAATAGAATCAGAAAAAGAAAAGTCAGTTGATCTGGCTATTACACAGATCGAAAAGCAGTACGGAAGAGGTTCTATCATGAGGATGGGGCAAGATGGGGCAGTGGTAGATATTCCTGTCATCTCCACAGGCTCACTTGCCCTGGACCTCGCTCTTGGTCTGGGTGGTGTGCCAAGAGGGAGGGTGATAGAGATCTTTGGTCCAGAGGCCTCAGGAAAAACCACCCTGGGCCTCCACATTATTGCAGAGGCACAGGCCAAGGATGGGATTGCCGCCTTTATCGATGCAGAACATGCCCTTGATCTGACCTATGCCAGGAAACTCGGAGTGAATATTGATGATCTTCTTGTCTCACAACCAGACAATGGTGAGCAGGCGCTGGATATAGCTGAAATCCTGGTGAGAAGCGGCGCCATAGATGCCCTGGTTATCGACTCCGTTGCAGCCCTCACTCCGAGGGCAGAGATTGAAGGTGAAATGGGAGACCAGCAGATTGGGTTGCAGGCAAGATTGATGTCCAAGGCACTCAGGAAATTGGCAGCGACCATTAATAAATCAATGACATGCGTTATCTTCATAAATCAGATCAGAATGAGGATCGGGGTAATGTTTGGCAACCCAGAGACTACTACCGGTGGAAATGCACTCAAGTTTTACGCAACTCAACGCCTTGATCTTCGAAGGATTGCCTCTATACAAGAGGGGGAGAAAAAAATAGGAAATAGAACCAGGGTTAAGGTAGTAAAAAATAAGATTGCCCCTCCTTTCAGGATGGCCGAGTTTGATATTATTTTCGGTAGCGGGATATCAAAAGAGGGAGACATATTAGATTTGGGTGTTGAATTAGATATAGTTGAGAAGAGTGGCGCCTGGTATTCATTTAATGAGGAGAGGATTGGCCAGGGAAGGGAGAATGTTCGAAGATTTCTGTCCGAACATCCGGATATCATGAACGATATCTCTGTCAGGGTGAAGGAAAAGCTTGGCATAGGTGAAAAAAGAGATATCTCTCAAGAAGAAACCAAGTAAAAA
>JAPVWE010000254.1 GCA_028572035.1 Desulfobacteraceae bacterium
CCTCTACTACTTAGGTTCTGCATTTCTATCATAAAATTCAGCTGCTTTTTGATCAATCTTTCATGTAGCTCAGGGGTATCATATCTACCCGTTGAATAAGGCGTGGGATAGAAAAAGATAATCTGGCCCTCTTTATTGGTGCCAAATTTTGTTATTGCCTTTAAAGGAAAGGGATATTGTTTTTGACAGCCGCTGTCATCATTCACGAGATCTGAAAAGATTATCACCCTCCCCTTCGTCTTTTCTGTCAGCATCCTCTCAAGAAAACAGAACAATGGGGTAGTCAAAGGAGCCCCGTCTTCATCTCCTTTTGGTTTTGTGGCGATAGATATCTTCCGAATCCTTTTCTCAACTCTCCGGCTGAAGGAGACCGGATCTTCCGGTGATTGAGTTGAAACGATATCGGCAATGGCATCCCTTCCACAACCTGGGAGTCCGAAGATGGAAATATGGTAGGAGACCTTCTTTTCCCCGATGAAATTCTTAAGCCGTAAGATGAGGGCATCCTTGAAATCGTCAAGAAGAGCTGGCCTAATAGTCTGAGATACATCAATCCCTATGTAAAAGTGATTGGGTTTAGGCTGCCTGACCTGCTGTAACTCCGTGGCAAAATCCTTGTTAGTGAAGAAGAGAGCAGTAATTGAGATAACAAGGGCAACAAGTAAAAAGCAACATATACCAAAAACTCTTGATTTAGTTGAGGATCTCTTTTTGTGGGAACCATATTTCATGATGTGCTTGATAAGTCTCTGGGAATTTGGATCAAGTTAAATAGGACGCAGATTTTCACAGATATACACAGATAACATCATTATTCATAAATTCGAAAATCCAGACAATCTGCGTCTAAAAAAGGAAATTCTTATACAATAGATTTAGGGTCGGCAGCAGTGAGCGAAGCGAAGTTGAGCGACTCTAACCTATCTTTTCTACCCAGCCATAGGGATCTGGTTTTTCCGCATACTGGATGGCAATTATCTCATCGTAAAGTCTTTGGGATAACTCCCCCATCTTACCGCCAGCTATCACATAGTCTTTATCCTTATATGTTATCTGTCCAACCGGTGATATAACAGCTGCGGTTCCGGTCCCAAAGGCCTCCTTAAGCTGGCCGCTGGTAGCATCAGCAATAACCTCATCGATAGACACTGATTCCTCTTTCATCTTCAAACCCCAGTTCTTGACTATCTGGATTACGGAATCTCTGGTGATACCCCCTAAAATACTTCCTGTGAGAGGTGCGGTTATGACCTCATCATCTATTACAAAGAACATGTTCATGGTTCCTACCTCTTCCACCCACCTCTTTTCACATCCATCCAGCCAGAGGACCTGGGTAAAGCCCTTTTTCTTGGCCTCCGTTGCTGGTAGCAAGCTAGCTGCATAGTTGCCTGCCGTTTTTGCCTCTCCAGTACCGCCAGCAACAGCCCTGACGTATCTATCCTCTACATAGATCTTGATAGGATTGAGTCCCTCAGGATAGTAGGACCCGACAGGGTCCAAAATAGTGTAGAATAGATAGTTATCTGCTGCCTCGACACCTAAGAATGGTTGGGTTGCAATCATCGTAGGCCTAATATAGAGAGAGGTTCCGCGAGTCTCAGGGATCCATTCTCGATCAAGGAGGATCAGTTTCTTGAGAGCTTCCATGGCCAGGTCTACATCAAGCGTGGGCATACATACCCTTTTTGCCGAATAGTTGAATCTTTTAAAATTATCGACTGCTCTGAACAGGTATATTCCACCATCCTTGCCGTAATAGGCCTTTAGACCTTCAAAGATCTCTTGACCATAGTGGAAACAGGCGGCAGCCGGGTCAAGCTTTAAAGGGCCATAGGGCTCTATCCTGGCATTGTACCAACCCCTGTTGGTATCGTAGTCAATGAGGAGCATATGATCGGTAAATATTTTGCCAAAACCAAGTTTGGATTCATCGGTTGGTTTTTCCTTCAGTTGAGTGGCTAGATTTACTTTGATTTCCATGCTATTCCCCCTTTTCTCAAATAATTATCCTCTATTAAGTCAAGTAATGTATATCACTCCTCACTCTTCATACTTCTTTAAAACGAGGCTTGCATTTATGCCTCCGAAGCCAAATGAATTTGAAAGCGCAACTCTTACCTCTGAGCGCCGGGCTTGATAGGGAACATAGTCTAAATCACATTTGGGATCGGCCTCATCCAGATTAATGGTTGGAGGTATTATACCTTCCTGTAAGGTTTTTGCTGTAAATATTGCCTCTACAGCACCAGCAGCACCCCACATATGGCCTATCATCGATTTATTGGCACTAATCATGATCTCTTTTACCCTGGGTCCAAACTGGTTCTTGATGTCAAGGGTTTCTGTTTCATCATTTGCAATGGTGGACGTTCCATGGGCATTAATGTAGTCTATTTCCTCT
>JAPVWE010000255.1 GCA_028572035.1 Desulfobacteraceae bacterium
GCTATTCTTTTTCGTACCAAATCTCTATCAGCCTTTAACATCTCTATCTGTTTAGTAAGTGAGTCGATCTTTTCCCCTTGGCCTTGAACCCTCTTCTCTAAATTAATCTTCTCCTGTTTAAGAGAGTTCGCGAACGAGATGAGTGATTCAATCTTCTGCTCTAATAGACCAAATTGTTCTAATTCATCCAATTCCATATGGATCTTCAAGTCTTCTAATGTTCTTAGTATATCTTTTTTTGAAAGAAAGTCAAGTGATAAAGAAATAAGGCAGGTGTTGAAATCGAGAGGTTAGCTTAGACAGGGTGGATTCTTTGTCAGATAATTCTAAGAAATCGTAAAATGAAAAAGAGGACTCCAACAACCAAACCAAAAAGGGAACATATCTGAGCGATCAAAAACAGGTAAAATAATTTCGTCTTGGTATCACTTTCGTAAGCCCTGTTTCTTCTGCTTATCTCAGGTTTAATAGTCATACTCATACTGTTGTATTACCTTATCTGCGTTCTGATCAGGCGGAAAGGGGTTGAATATGAATAAATTGAGACAATAAGGGAAGGTTAACAAATCCTTTACAGGTTAGCTTATTTTCTTGCTTCAAGAGAGGCCTTGATCTTCTTTAATCGCATGAAGCTCTCTCTTTCTATCTCTTCCATCCTCATTTCTATGTGCTTAATCGTTGCCTTAAGCCTGGGTATAACAATATATTCCAAGGCATTAACCCTTCTTTTTGTTTTTTCCACCTCTTGGGCAATCCTCCTGACAGACTCTTCCACCTCGGCTAGTCTCACAATTACTGAAAGGGACTCCTCAAAGTTTTTGGCGGCATCATCAAGTTTCGCGTTTGTACTTAAGAAGCCATAACCTCTCTCGTTTATCCGCCGAACCAGATTATCGATTTTCATAATAGGCACTGAGACACCCATTATGTTTTTACTCGTAAAATCTAAGTCTATATTTCGTAATGTTATTCCGGCTATCTGTTTTATATCCCGAGATCCCAACAGAACCTCGGCCATTAAAAGATTGTAAAAGGCGATCTTTAAGTTTTCCTCTACATTTTTTCTTGCCTCCCTATATTCCTTGATCACTACCATGAACTCGGAAATCAATGCGTCCCTCTTTTCCTTTAAGAGTCTGTGGCCCTTGTCAGCGAGCTTGATCCTTTTTCTAAGCTTCAATAATTCCATCCTTGTGGGCTTAACATTTTGTAGAATCTCTGCCATTTACTCGTTACTCGTCGCTTGTTACCAGCTACTCGTTATTGGTTATTAATAATCGGAAACTGGTTAATAGTCTCAATGTTCCAGTTTCAAGTTTCTCCTTTTAAGTTCCTTTCTTGTAGTACTGCTTGACGTATTTTTCATCTATCCTCTTTAGTTCCCCCTCTGGGAGCATTGAGAGGAGCTCCCATCCCAAATCAAGCGTTTGCTCAATAGTTCTGTTTTCATCCACTCCCTGATTAACAAACCTCTCTTCAAAGACATCTGCAAACCTCAAATTGAGGCGATCCCTCTCGCTTAATGCCTCCTCTCCGACAACTGCAACGAGGCTCCTCACATCCCTTCCTTCAGCATAAGCAGAATAACATTGGTCAGACACCCCTAAATGATCTGCCCTTGTTCTGTCTTCCCCTATGCCTTCGTTCATGAGCCTTGACAGGCTGGGTAAAACATCTACGGGCGGATAAACGCCCTTTCTGTGCAACTCACGAGAGAGAACAAATTGTCCCTCAGTTATATATCCTGTAAGGTCAGGTACAGGATGTGTTATATCATCATCCGGCATAGAGAGGATTGGCATCTGAGTGATAGAGCCTTTTTTCCCTCTGATTCTTCCAGCCCTCTCGTAATTGGTTGCTAAATCTGTATACATATAACCTGGATACCCTCTTCTTCCCGGAACCTCTTCTCGTGCCGATGAAATTTCCCTCAGTGCCTCACAGTAATTGGTCATGTCTGTAAGTATAACCAATACATGGGTATCACAATTAAAGGCAAGAAACTCCGCGGCTGTAAGGGCCATTCTTGGGGTAATAAGCCTCTCAATGGCAGGGTCATCTGCCAGATTGATAAAGGACACTATCCTCTCCAATGCCCCAGTGGATTCAAAGCTGTTCATGAAAAAATTTGCCTCTTCATGGGTTATACCCATACCTGCAAAAATTACAGAGAAAGGTTCCTCTGAACCCAAAACGGTGGCCTGTCTTGCTATCTGTGCAGCAAGTTCATTATGAGGCAGTCCAGCGCCTGAAAAGATCGGAAGCTTTTGCCCCCTCACCAAGGTATTCATTCCATCAATGGTTGAGATACCTGTCTGTATAAATTCATTCGGATAGGCCCTTGCTGTTGGGTTTATAGCCGCGCCGGTAATTGGTAACCGAGCCTCCGGAATGATCTCTGGG
>JAPVWE010000256.1 GCA_028572035.1 Desulfobacteraceae bacterium
AAAATCTCATGTTGAAACCTAAGGTGATCGAGGCGGTAAGAAAAGGCAGGTTTCACATTTACCCCATCTCCAGCATAAATGAGGGAGTGGAGATTCTGACTGGCGTTGAAGCTGGCCAGAGGGGTAAGGATGGATCCTTCCTTGATAACACGGTTAACCGCAGAGTCCAGAATAAACTTAAGTATTTAATGAGGGAGCAGGCAAGGCTAAAAAAGGAAGCTGAATCAGAGGCTGAATGACAGGTTTTATTGTCTTTGCCCTGTAGGCCGGGCCAGCCAGTACCTATGTTAAGAGATTTTCTTTCGGAATTATCCCGTGATCGGCATAGTTGACCGTAATAAAAAAAGGGTCTATGCTAAGGTATCACTACCGAATAAAGAAAATAAGAGATTATCCGGCAATCAGCTCTCGGCAATTCTCAACGAAGTCTGCAAAAGTAATGCCACTGTTATCACGGATGAGTTTAAGGGATTTATCACCACGTGTCGGTGAAACATCTACAGAATTACGTGAACGAGTCTTGCTTCAGGTTCAATAATAGAAACAACAATATCTTCGATCTGGTATTAAGACAGACAGTAATTTAACATAAGAAGGGATAGAGATGCCCAGGCCATTAGAGAAAGAGTTCAAATACTATTTGGACAATCAAGAGAGGCTTGTTGAGCGATACAACGGGAAATACATCGCAATCAAGGGCTGTAAGGTCATAGGCACCTATGATAGCGAATTTGAGGCTATCAAGAAAACCTCCCAGAGAGAGAAACCCGGAACCTTCCTGGTTCAGAAGTGTGTACCGGGAAAAGAGAGCTATACTCAGATCTACCACTCAAGAGTCGCTTTCACATAAGGCAATTATATGCAGGTACCGTCGCGCTGTCTGACTGTGAGCTACCAGGGAATATCGAATGTCTTGAGAACCAAGGCTGCTGTCGCCACGGCATATGATACGACTACGCCGCCCACAAGTCTAGTTTCTAAAAAGTACAATGCCATCTGGGATACGGGGGCAACAAATACAGTCATTACCCGAAAGGTCGTACAGGACGTCGGTTTGGCAACCACCGGTGTCGCTATGGCACGCCATGGTGGGGGGGAGTCTCCAGCTAATACGTACCTAGTAAGCATCTTTCTTCCTAACAAAGTGGTGTTTCCTCAAGTGAGGGTTACTCAAGGAATACTACCAGCCGCAGTGGACTTGTTGATTGGGATGGACATAATAGGTGCCGGCGATTTCGCCGTCACCAATCATGATGGAAAAACGGTTTTCTCGTACAAAGTACCATCAGCGGAACGAATAGATTTTGCAGAAGAAGCACGCAAAGAGGGAACATTTAGAGGGTCTCCTAAGATTGGAAGAAATGCTCTTTGTCCTTGTGGCAGTGGGAAAAAGTACAAAAACTGCTGTCTTGCTAAGAAAAAATAGCTAAAGCAAAAGGAATGTTGATTGACGCATACATTCTACCAAGAATCCGCATCGTGCCAATAAAATGTATGTACGCGACGGTATAATTCCGTTTTCTTTTGAAACCAACCAATGCCCGCGGATTGTTCAAGATATATTGAGACGGAGGTGTAAGAATGGATGTTGGAGATAGGGCCCCAGATTTTGAACTTCCCTCAACCGAAGGAGGAAAGGTTCGTCTCAAGAAGGAGTTGGGTAAAGGAAACATACTTCTGCTCTTTTACCCTTTTGCTTTCAGTTCGGTATGCACTCAGGAAATGTGTTCTATTCGTGATGGCATGACCGAGTTCACGGCCATCAAAGCAAGAGTTCTCGGGATCAGCGTGGATAGCCCTTACGCTCAAAAAGCCTGGGTTCAGCAGCTAAATCTAAACTTTCCTCTCTTAAGTGATTTTAATAAAGAGGTGAGTCAAGCCTATGGTGTCCTCTATGAAGATCTCGGAGGATTCAAAGGGGTAGCCAAGCGTTCTGCCTTCATTTTAGACAGAGAGGGATCTGTTCTTTATGAATGGGTCTCCGAGGATCCAGAAAAGTTACCCGACCTTGAGGCAATAAAGAAAGTGCTTCGATAGCCTGCCACATTTGAATACCAATAGACAAAGCTTGGAAAAATACAGGGTGTATATGTCAATCTTTATGGAGGATAAAGCCTATGCCTAACCACCTAACAGATAGTGGAGATTCTGTTTCGATTGTTCTGGCCGGGGAGGCCGGGCAGGGGATTCAAACCGTTGAGTACGTTCTCACCCGCGTTTTCAAACTTTCTGGCTACAACGTTTTCTCCAGCGCAGAATTCATGTCCCGCATACGGGGGGGAGTGAATTCCTCCGAGATACGTATATCATCAAGGAGGGTATCTTCTTTTGTTAATAGGATGGATATTCTCATTCCTCTGAGCAAAGGCGCCCTGCACCACGTGGAGGAAAGAT
>JAPVWE010000257.1 GCA_028572035.1 Desulfobacteraceae bacterium
CCTAGAAGACAATGACGAGTTGCTCGTGCGCACGGTTTGAACCGGCACGCTGAGGCCCCCTGTTAGAGGGCATGAGGTAAAAAAAGACATCTCCATGCTCATGCGTCTCACCAAGGGTAACTATTTGGCCTTGAGTAAAGGCCAGGAGTAGTTTTCAAAGAGCTAAAATGTTACAATTTTTTTTTATCAATAGCTCCTTTTTCTCAGTGTGTTAATAGCTTGCTCTAATCTGATTGATCCATCATAAAGGGCCCTTCCCACTATTATGCCACTTAAACCATCCTCTTCTAATTCTGCCATGTTCTCTATATCTTTAATTGATGATATTCCCCCTGCTGCAATAAGTGGTATATTTATAGCCGTAGCAAATTCTCTTATAGCATCTATATTCGGACCTCTCTTCATTCCATCCCTTTTTATGTCTGTGTAGATGATAGAGTTGATTCTCATATCTTCAAACCTCTTCGCCAGATCAATAGCAATAATATTGGTAGGCTCCGTCCAACCTTCAACAGATACATAGCTATCCTTTGAATCAATGCCTACGATAATTCTACCCGGATACCTCTTGCATGCCGTCTCTACTAAATCTGGATCCTTATAGGCTACTGTGCCTATGATAATCTGGTCAATACCCAGATTAATATATCCCTCTATGGTATCTAAGTCTCTAATACCACCACCTAATTGCACCGGGATAGAAACCCTATCTACCACATTTCTTATGACCTTTTTATTAAAAGGTATTCCTTGAACAGCCCCGTCCAGATCAACAAGATGCAATCTCTTTGCCCCTTTCCTTTCCCATTGCAAGGCCATCTCTTCTGGGTAATCAGAAAAGATGGTCTCCCGGTCCATGAAACCTTGCTCTAATCTTACGCACTTACCTCCCTTAATATCTACTGCCGGTATAATGATCACCTGTAATTACCTCTTGCCCGTGTCAGAAAAGCCCCAGTCTCCAGGTTTAATGAAATTCTGATGTTTTTCCTCTTGATGTGTGATGCCCTATTTGGATTAACGACTTTTTTCATTCTTCCTAGTCAGTGCCCAGAAAATAGTCAATCCTAAGAGGCCGCCTAAGCCATTCAGGACAATATCACGCCAGCCAAAATATCTTAGCGGTAAAATTCCCTGGTAGAGCTCATCTATAGTTCCAAGCACACCAGTAATCATAGCAGAGCGAAGGTAAACCCTGTTAGATTTCACAAGAGCCATTATACCTGTGTTCACCCTGTTAAATAGGGTTCCCATCGGGAAATTTAACAGGGTAAAAAAGCGGAATAGCGTTTTGCATAGCATGCTCGTGTTTTCCGAAGGGGACATTCTAACAGGGTAAGAATAGGTTTCATTTACTTTTTCTCTTGTTCTCCCCCCTTTTTCTTTAAGGGCATGGAGTATCAATACGCCCAGAATTGCATACTCAGGCAAGTGGGTTAACTTATACGGGTTTGGAATAACAAGATAGAATAGACTGGCAAACGCGATTAATCCGCCTATTATGAGGGCAAACGAGGGGAATTTCCGTCTATTATGAAAAAAGATGACGCCTGCTGAAACTATGAGAAGAACTCCTAAAGAGATCTCAACACCTAATACGAAACCGGAAATCGATCCTGCCGACCACCTTGAAGAGGCCCATTGAATCAAGAGTGGAAGATATGGTGTTGCGATCAGGACAATCAGGAGATATCCGTATACCGCAAACCATCTGGGAGTAAGATAGCGCACGAGATTACAACTCTTCAAAACTTGAAAATATACCTTGTAGGGCCGATGATAACCTTGAGCAGGTATCCTCGTTTTGTGTTATCATAGGGTTGTAGATTGCTCTTCAATGAGGAGCAATTCTTTCTGCGGAAGGTGCTGGGTTTCTAAGAGCAGGTTATTCCACCGTTATCATATCTTTATTGGCATTAAAGGTCTTTGGCCCGATCCCTTTAACCTTCATCAAATCTTCTATCCTTTCAAATGGGCCATGCTTCTCCCTATAATCAATAATTCTCTGTGCATAGACTGGACCTATTCCTTTTAATCTAGTCAACTCCTCAAAGTTTGCTGTATTCAAATTGATCTTTTCTGCAGCCATTATACAAATGGGTACTATCAAAATAGTGATAACTACAACACATGTAGCTATCCTCAAGAATTTCGGTTTCATTTTTTCCTCCTTTCTCTATTTGTCCCCCTGTCATCCACTAAGAAAATCTGTTCTATTTTATGACCGGTTGTATTTTAAGCTCTACAGATCTAACTTGATAGTACAGGAAATCCCATTTTTTAGACAGGATAGACGGGATGTTTAGGATATAAAGAAAATCTTGTTAATCCTGTTGATCCTGTCGAAAAAGTTCCGCCGCAGGCGGCTAAGTTCTCTGTAGGGGTC
>JAPVWE010000258.1 GCA_028572035.1 Desulfobacteraceae bacterium
TCTGAATCAGAAGGGATGGCCATCCTTTTTGATAAAGATTACCTAATTCGCCCTGGTAGGCTCAATCCAATTGCCACAGGATCATAGCCTAAACATCATTGATGACAGGTGGCAGTGGCTTTCTTGGGTGGAATGTGAATGGGACATAACTCCCATATCAAAGGGGCTATGTAGATAAGGAATAGGTTCGCCTCAAAACTCTCCACCCCTGGAATCATAATATCTTTTTTAAACCTCATAGCTATTATTCGATGAAGAGAGGAAATCAGAGTCATCCCTACAGAAAGATAGAGGTTCTACACCATGAAAAAAACAGAGACGACGACCACCTTCTTGGGGAAGGATACAGAGTTTGAGGGAAAGCTGACATTTCATGGGACTATCAGGATAGATGGTCATTTTAAGGGGGAGATATCGGCAGATGGAAGCCTTATTGTTGGTGAAGGAGCCATGATTGAGGCCAATATGCATATCTCCTATATCCTCATTAATGGAGAGATTCACGGCAATATCATTGTCGATGACAGGATTGAGATCCATCCACCCGGAAAGGTTTTTGGAGATATTCAGGCGCCCACTCTGCTGATAGATGAAGGCGGCATTTTTGAGGGAAATTGTTGGATGCATCAGGCAAAAGAGCCAGATGAGAAGAAATTGCCCGTTATAGAATCGGATTCCTACACTGGCGATTCTGCTGCACCCCTTGGCACCATTCATGGCATTGTCACCGGCCACCCCCTTCAATCTCCTGGCTCCAGCCATGACATTATCACTGCCAGGGAAAGCAAGAAAACGACTGAGCCCATAAAGGATGCAAAGGTCTCCGCAAAGTGCAAAGGGTATGCTGAAAAGAACACCAAGACGGACGATTCTGGGTACTATGAGCTGACTGATCTTGAAGATGGCAGATGGAAGCTGAAAGTTGAGGCCAAAGACTATGAGGTAGTAAAAGCTACAGTTCAAATCTCCGGCGGTGGAGTGTACAAACAAAACTTTGAGTACCCGTGAGTTCTCACGAGAACAAATCACTCAGCGTCCAAGATTTGATAAAGTTATGACTATATCATCTATAACTCAGACCATCCCTCGAAAACCTTCAACTACTGATCGTAATCTTCAATCCGATCCACCTACCAGAGATCAATATCATGCAGCCCCAAGTGAGAAGAATGTAAAACTCAACTAAATGTCTGGCAATGAATTTGGACGCAGATTCTCGCAGATATCCGCAGATATTTTCTCAAGATATTTAGGATCTTGATAATCTGCGTCTATCTGCGTCCAAAAAGGAACTTCCTATGCAATCAAGTTATTAAGGTAAAAGTCCTGTATTTTAAGTTGCCCCAATCCTTGTAAAGTAGTATGAAAAATTCTATGGTATCGCTGCCTATCATAAAAGGCCCTCGTCTCCAGCCGAATCAGACAGTGGGAATTGTATCACCAGCAAGCCCGGTTAGCCAATCCGAAATATCGCAAGGTTTAGAGCTTTTAGAGTCTTTTCCTTTAAAGATAAGGCTCGCTCCTCATCTCTTTGATCATTTGAATTATCTGGCTGGCCCTGACCATGATAGGGTGTCCGATCTTCATCAGATGTTTTCCGATCCTGACATAAAGGCAATATTCTGTGCCAGGGGTGGATATGGCTCAGCGAGGATTCTCAATAACATTGACTTTGACCTGATACAAAAAAACCCGAAGATAATAGTAGGTTTCAGCGATCTAACCGCCCTTTTGATTGCAATATACAAGCAAAGCGGTTTGATCACCATCCACGGACCTACCCTCTCGGATCTTCCCAAAAACAGAAACTGGCCAAATTTATCCAGGCTTATTACCACACCTCATAGGCCTCAAGTCTTTCTTACGCGAGGAAAAGTAATAAATAAGGGTAAGGCCAGTGGCATACTTTTGGGTGGCAATCTTTCAATTATATGCTCCCTTTTGGATACCCCCTTTTTACCCTCCTTTGAAGGCGTAATCCTTTTCTTAGAAGAGAAAGGGGAATCTCCTTACAGGTTGGATCGGATGCTTACCCAGCTTTTACTTAGTGACCGGTTAGATCGGTTATCGGCCCTTGTTATCGGTGAAATTGAGGATTGTGGGGAAGAAGAGATTATCAACAGTCTGCTTGAGGAACGACTTGGTGGCCTTAACATACCAGTGGTGACAGGTTTGCCTGTTGGCCATGGAGTTGAGAACATATCTCTACCTCTTGGCCTTCCAGTTCTCATTGATACCGAAAGAATGCTTCTTAAGATAGAAGAATCAGCTATTTCATAGTCTTTGTTGGGTTTTTGTGCCAGATGGCGAATGACAAATGACAGATGACAGATGACAGATGACAGATAAAATAACAGACTTCCTCGTAAGAGGATTGAAGG
>JAPVWE010000259.1 GCA_028572035.1 Desulfobacteraceae bacterium
TTACCTCCAAGTATAATGAACCAAGAGGAATCTTTTGCGGGATCGGACAATGTACAGATTGTGTAATGATTGTAAACGGTATTCCCAATGTGAGAACATGTGTTAGCCCGGTCGAGGAGGGGATGGTAATAGAAACTCAATGTGGTGAAGGGAAGTGGGGATAGCCAGGTGAAAAACTGTGATGTTCTAGTTGTAGGAGGTGGTCCTACCGGGCTTACTTGCGCTGTTGAGGCGACAAAGGCTGGAGCAGATGTGACTTTAATAGACGAGAACAGGAGACCCGGAGGGCAATTGTTTAAGCAAATACATAAATTCTTCGGATCGGGCCAGCATAAAGCCGGGGTTAGGGGATTCGATATTGGTATAGAGCTTCTGGAGGAGGTGACGAGGCTTGGTGTAAACACACTCCTCAATGCAGTAGCTTCCGGTATTTTTGATGATAAAACAGTAGGAATAGTGCAGGATGGGAAAACGGGAATGATTCAAGGAAAGAAGATTCTTCTGGCAACAGGTGCTATCGAAAATGCCGTTGTTTTTCCGGGTTGGACCCTACCAGGAGTAATGGGAGCTGGAGCAGCTCAGACTATGATTAACATCCATCGAGTTCTGCCTGGCCAAAGATTTGTTGTTTTAGGATCTGGCAATGTGGGGTTAATCATCGGCTACCAACTCCTGCAGGCTGGTGCTGATGTTACGGCTGTTGTTGAGGCAGCTCCAAAAATCGGAGGCTACCAGGTTCATGCTAGTAAAATTCGAAGAGCTGGTGTACCAATTCTCACCTCCTCTACTATTAAGGAAGTAAAAGGCGATAGGGAGGTAGAAAAAGTCATTACTGTCAAGTTAGATAATTCATGGAAACCCATTAAAGGCACAGAAAGAACTTTGGCTGCAGATTGTGTTTGTATTGCTGCTGGGCTTCATCCTTCCATTGAATTAGCTCAAATGGCCGGATGCAATCTGGGATTCTTCTCTGAATTAGGCGGGCGCCTACCTCTTCACAACGAAAGCATGGAAACCACGGTTGATGGAATCTATATTGCTGGCGATACTGCTGGGGTTGAAGAGGCAAGTACGGCTATGGAAGAGGGAAGATTAGCAGGAATAGATATGGCCGAGAGGCTTGGCTATTTGAGTGAAGACAGGGCAATCAAAGCAAAAAAGAGAGTCATGGAAAGCCTTTGTAGTCTGCGGTCCGGCCCATTTGGACAGGCCTGCTACAGAGCGAAATTGAACATTATCCAAGCAATGAGGGTAGATCGAGGGAGTAAAGTTTTATCTTGATTGTCTTCTCATTTTAGAAACAGGAGGATGGAAAAATGGCCCTGGGTTACTGGAATAAGATTTTGAGGATTGATCTTACCGACGGAAAAATTACAAAAGAAGAAATAGACGATGATACCTGTAGACTATTTGTCGGTGGGGCAGGTATTGGTGCAAAGATTTTGTGGGAAGAGGTTCCACCGGAAGTTAGCGCCTTTGATCCTGATAACAGATTAATTTTTGCAGGAGGGCCATTTCAAGGGTATCCCGTACCGGGCAGTGCCAAATTTTCCATAATATCTAAATCGCCTCTCACCGGTACTTATGCGGATTCTGCTGCAGGAGCAAAATGGGGACCCTCATTTAAAAAGGCCGGATATGACGTACTTATTATTCAAGGAAAGTCAGAAAATCCTGTTTACATCTACATAGAAGATGAGGAGGTTAGAATAAGAGATGCCGCAAATTTATGGGGGATTGACTCTTACCAAGCTGTGGACCAAATTAGAAAGGAAATTGGAGATTCCCGAGCAAGTGTTGCTGTAATAGGTCAGGCTGGCGAAAGATTAGTAAAGATGGCTTGCATAGTGGTTGATAAGCACAGTTTCGCTGGCCGTTGTGGCTTGGGAGCGGTGATGGGGTCAAAGAATTTAAAAGGGGTTGTAGTAAAAGGATCCAAGAAAGTCCCTGTTTCAAATCTCTCTTTGCTAAACAATTATGATCGCAAGTATCTCAAAGAAATATATGACGCAAGTATAGAAAGTGGATTAAGGCCTCATGGCACTCCCAATTTGTGTATCACTGCTGAGCGTTTTGGCGACATGCCAATCAAATATTGGACCGGGGACACTTGGCCAGAAGGTGCTAAGAAGATTGGAGCACCAAATTATACCGAGGTTCTATCTGCAAAACCTTATCCTTGCCTTTATTGCTCCATCGGTTGCCATCGAAATATCGAGATAAAAAAGCCTGCCAGATACAAATTAAAAGGAATAGGACCCGAATATGAAACAGTGGGGATGTTTGGAACTAATCTCATGATAGATGATGTAAAAGCAATCGCCGTAGCTAATGATATCTGTAATAGACTAGGGATAGATACGATTTCAGCCGGT
>JAPVWE010000260.1 GCA_028572035.1 Desulfobacteraceae bacterium
TTGTCCCTACTATCCAGGAAGTTGCCAGAAAGGCCTTACAGATCCATGGCTCTTACGGGTACTGCAAGGACTACAAAATAGAAAGACTCTACAGAACTATTGCCCATGCAGGTGTCACTGCGTCAAGCACTGAGCTTCAAAAAACGATCGTTGGTTCTACATTGGCCCGTTCAAAAGAAGCCTAAAGAAAAAAAATGGCATTTCACCGCAGAGACCCGGAGGACGCAAAGAAGAGATAATTTTTCCTTTCCCCCCTCAGCGCTCTCTGCGGCTCTGCGGTGAAGATAAACCAATGAAACTTCGTTTAGCAAAAAAGTCAACAACCCAATCAAGCCGCGAACACTTACCCAAAGCAAAAAAATGCATATAGTGGTCTGTATCAAGCAGGTGCCGGAAACAACCGACATAGGTTGGGATTCCAAGACAGGTACCCTTATGAGGGAGGGTGCCGGAGGTATCTTAAATCCTAATGATAAGAACGCCCTGGAGGCAGCGCTCCAATTGAAAGAAAAACATGGCGGCACTGTAACTGCCCTTTCAATGGGGCCTCCTCAGGCAGAGGATGCCCTCAGAGAGACCTTGAGTATGGGGGTTGATAAGGCAATACTACTGAGCGATGAACAGTTTGCCGGGGCCGATACCTTGTCAACCTCTTGTGCCTTGCGGCTTGCCTTGAAAAAGATAGCCAGGTTTGATCTCGTCCTTTGTGGCAAAGAGTCATCAGATGCTGCGACAGCCCAGGTGGGTCCACAGCTTGCGGAATTACTGAATCTGCCGCAATTAACCTATGCAACGGAGGTTAGCATAAAGAGTAATTCGGTTAGGATAAAGCAAAAGCTGGAGGATGGCTTTAGAATATTGGAGACGTCCTTTCCAGCTTTAATAACGGTGGAAAGAGAACTTAATCAACCAAGAATCCCCCCTATGGACAGTATCATGGAGGCATACAGGGACAAAGAGGTACAGGTGTTGAGGGCAGAAGATCTTGGAGGCGATAAAGAACATTTTGGTCTAAAGGGTTCCCCGACACAATCCAGAAAAGTCTACAGTAAAAAGGTAAAAAAGGGAAAGGTTACCATATTGCAAGGGGAGCCAGATGAGATAGCAAGAGAGCTGATTCAAACACTGAAACACAAAGGTCTACTTCGAGGTTTAAATGTCACCTGAAAATCTGGGAGAATACAGGGGATTATGGGTATTTATCGAGCAGAGAGATAGTAAGCCTGCAAGGGTTTCCCTTGAATTATTGGGAAAAGGACGAACGCTGGCAGACAAACTCGGTGCAGATGTCACAGCAATCATTATTGGTGAGGGTGTTTCAGGAATAGCAGAGGAGATGATCTACTACGGAGCCGACAGGGTTATCATAGCAGATGATCCTATTGCTAAGGATTACCGGACCGAGGTTTACACGGATATTATTGTTGAGCAGATGTTAAAGGAAAAACCGGAGATACTGTTGATTGGTGCAACGTGCATTGGAAGAGATCTGGCGCCGAGGGTATCAGGAAGATTGAACACAGGATGTACAGCAGACTGCACTGAGCTCGATCTTGATACACAGATGAGACTGATTGTGGCAACCAAGCCTTTCTTTGGCAGGAATCTCATGGCAGATATTATTTGTCCTTTTCATAGACCTCAGATGGTAACCGTTAGACCTGGTGTTATGGGATTAAAGACTCTGGATAGAGAAAGGAAAGGACAGCTGATTTCCATAGATGTTGATCTAAAGGAGGAGGATATCAAGGTTAAGGTTCTTGACACTGTCAGGTCAGCCTCGGATGGTGTGTCGTTAGAAGAGGCGGATAAGGTCGTAGCTGGAGGTATGGGCGTTGGCGGTGCGGAAGGATTTGAAATGTTAAAAGAACTTGCTGATCTCTTGGAAGCCAAAGTAGGTGCTACAAGCCTTCCGGTGGATGCGAGCTGGATTTCTAAGGATTATCAGATTGGCCAGACAGGAAAGACAATCAGGCCCAGGCTTTACATTGGTTGTGGGGTTTCAGGAGCGATACAGCATTCTGCCGGAATGATAAACAGTGAACTTATCGTAGCCATAAATATCGATCCAAAGGCCGATATCTTTAACTTTGCCGACTATGGAATTATCGGGGACGTTAATCAGATTGTTCCAGCTCTTATTAAAGAATTGAGAAGTTAATCAATTGGTAACGTTCAAAAGTTGAGGCATTGATGGTTAATAGGGTAATGAGTGTTTCTGAAAGGCGATATCTCAAAGAAAATTCCACCGTGTTCTGCAGTGGTCAAATATTTGGGGTTTGCTCCACAAAGCCCCTTGGAATCTGCAAATGGTGTGTTAAAGCCCAAATATTTGACCACCTTCATCTGAGCCCTATAGATATCGCCT
>JAPVWE010000261.1 GCA_028572035.1 Desulfobacteraceae bacterium
ACACCCTATGAAGATCTAAATGTGGGAATGGAGTTAAAAACCGAGTTCGCTACCCTTCCAAATGGTCAGCTCAGCTACGTCTTCAAAAGACCTTGAGGAGACCCCTAATATTTATTAAAGGCCACACCCTATATCTCGGAAACGTAGTGCGTGCTTTTGTCCTTTACTTTGTCCTTTTGCTAATTCAGCCAACTTATCGCCATATTGTTAAGGCACCAAAAAAATAGGATGCCTGCCAGTTCAATGGCAGGGCCGGGGTCTATGTATAAGGCAAGTTTTCTTGAAAGCCAGGGAATTTAGGCTATACTTTTATATAAAATAGGATATCTTTCTCTGAGATAAAAATATAGGCAACGTGCCTAACATAACGATAAACAAGGAGGGAGGAAATGGATTTTGAACTGAGCAAGGAACAGAAGGATATAGTGAAGGCAGCCAAAGAGTTCGCTGAAGGTGAGTTTCCGGATAGGGCGGAAGAGTTTGACAGGGATGAGTCCTTTGATGAGGCAATCTTTAAGAAGGCGGCTGAACTTGGTTTTGTGGGGGTGTTCATAAAAGAGGAGTATGGTGGACCAGGTATGGGTATGTTAGAGCACTGCCTGATAACGGAAGAGTTCTATGTTGTGGATCCGGGCATAGCCACAGCAATTCTATCTACCCCCTTTGGCGCGGAGATAGTAGAAGCATTTGCCACAGAGGAACAAAAAAAACATTACCTTCCTCCCCTGGTAACAGGTGAGGCAGTTATGGGAACTGCATTGACTGAGCCGGATGCTGGATCCGATCTGGCTGGCGCTGCATCTACAACAGCCGTGAGGGAAGGCGATGACTATATCATCAATGGCTCAAAGATGTTTATCACCAATGGAGACCGGGCAGATTATCTCCTTTGTTTTGTCGTAACAGACCCGGATAACCCAGGCAGACATAACCGGCATAGCATGATCATGGTGGAGACAGACAGAGAAGGGTTTGAGGCAAATCATTTGACTGGAAAGCTTGGTATTCGAGCATCTGATACAGCTGAACTGTCTTTCAATAACGTCAGGGTCCCATGCTCCAATCTCATAGGAGAACCAGGAAATGGTTTTAGTGAGGCCATGTATCTCTTTAACCTCAACAGGATTGGTGTGGCTGCCCAGGCAGTTGGAATAGCCCGCTCTGCCTTAGAGGAAAGCATAAGACATGTGAAAAAGAGGCATGCCTTTGGCGCCCCATTAGCCTCCTTCCAGGCTATTCAGTTCAAGATTGCTGATATGTTTACCTGGATGCAGGCCGGTAGAAACCTGGTTTATGAAGCAGCCTGGAGGGCTGATCAAGGCACTATTGACCACAAGCTTATTGCTGCGGCCAAGTCATTTTGTGGCCAGATGGCGGTTAAGTGTGCTGATATGGGCCTTCAGATGCATGGAGGCTACGGTTATCTGGCTGAATATAAGGTCCAGAGGCTTTACAGGGATGCCAAGATCACAGAGATCTATGAGGGGACAACAGAGATCGAGAAGATCATAATGGCCAGAAATTTGCTGGCTTAGAAAGAAAGAGGTCATTTAATTAAGGAAAGGAGAGAGAAATGGATTTTACACTATCAGGTGAAAGCAAAATGATGGTCAAGGCAGCTCGGGATTTTGCCGAGCAGGTAATTGAGCCAATTGCAGCCAAGATAGAGGAAGACGATGCGCTTCCAGATGATATCTTGCAAAAGCTTGCCAAGGCAAGAATGCTGGGTATGATGGTTCCAAAGGAATATGGCGGCATTGGGTCAAGTGCCCTCAATACTATCTTAATTATCGAAGAGCTGGCAAAAACAGGGTCGGCGGCCTTGTATGTAATGGCTATGAACAATACTGTTGCGGAAACCATCTATCACTGGGGTTCAGAGGATCTAAGGAAGAGATTTATCCCTTCCCTTTGCGATGGATCAAGTTATGCAGCTATGGCATTCACCGAACCAGGCACTGGCTCAGATCCAACGGCGATTACGACTACTGCTAAACCAGATGGAGATTATTATGTAGTAAATGGAACAAAAAGATTCATTACCCAGGGGCATAGGAGAGGATTCGGTGTCTTTTATGCAAAGGATGAAACGGATAGAGTTACAGCACTTATTGTAGATAAAAGTTCCGAGGGTTATACCTGGTCTAAGCCATGGTCTCTGATGGGTCTTGCCGGCCAAGGACTGGTAGATGTTTTTCTAAAGGATGTAAGGGTACCAAAGGAAAATATCCTGGGTGAAAAAGGCAAAGGCTTTCCCATATTACTCAGGTGGATTGCTGGCGAGAGGGTTGAGCAGATGGCTTTTATGGTCGGCATGGGGCAGGAATGCCTTGATGAGTCACTGAAGTATGCCAGAGAAAGA
>JAPVWE010000262.1 GCA_028572035.1 Desulfobacteraceae bacterium
CATAGCAGAGGATTCCAGATGCAATCTTTTTCATTCTCTGCATGATTATCTGAAATGTTTGTAACATTTTAGCTCTTTGGAATTAACTGGTGAATGAGCATGGAGATGTCTTTTTTTACCATGCCCTCACAAAGACGAGTCGGTAGGCCGCTTCAAACTAGCGCACACGGACAAAGGCCCTAGAAGACAATGACGAGTTGCTCGTGCGCATGGTTTGACGCGGCACGCTGAGGCACTCTGTTAGAGGGCATGAGGTAAAAAAAGACATCTCCATGCTCATGCGTCTCACCAAGTGTAACTATTTGGCCTTGAGTAAAGGCCAGGAGTAGTTTTCAAAGAGCTAAAATGTTACAAGATTTGAGAATTTTTCATTATTGACAAAACAGTGACTTGGCGTTATAAAAACCATGCTCAATAATCAATAAATGATTGGATACGCAGGGAAAGGAGGAATTGGCCTTGACACGAGGCCACAGATATAAGCCCGCATCTTAACCCACCCTTTGAGGTGCTAATCCGCCTACGGCGTGAAGTACTGGCACCTCTATCGATTTATTGCCTCTATTGGCTCTTACCTGAGTAATCGTATTTTTGATTATTTTTTACTTAACGGTAAAAGAACGATCTTTTTACTCAAGTGACAGGAGTGCAAATGACCAACTCCTATTAGATATGAAAGGAGCTTATCAATGATGGAAAGCCCTTTTGGTAAGCACATCTTGGCAGAATATTTTGAGTGTGAATGCACCTATCTTGACAGTGAAGCTGCAATAAAGAATCTGATGCTGGAAGCAGCCTCAAGAATTGGGGCAACTATTGTTGGGAATATTTTTCACCATTTCAGCCCCCAAGGTGTTACTGGTGTGGTGGTAATAGCTGAGTCGCATCTTGCCATACATACATGGCCGGAGTTCAGATATGCATCAGTAGACCTGTTCACATGTGGTACCCGGGTTGATCCATGGATTGGCTTTGAATATCTCAAAGAAAAACTGCAATCCAAGAAATGGATGAGCAAAGAAATCACGAGAGGGACAGCCGAAGAGGAGCTTGCTTCTTCCGCCCGCGGCGGAAAGGGAGTATCAGGATAGTGCAATTTGCATTTATACACTCAGTTTTGAGTGGATACGGATAGTGTCATGTTCCCTTATATTTTCCGATACGAGATATCTCCTCACATATCGGTTTACCTGGAGTGCAATGGAGTCTTGCATTCAAGTCGGTCCAGCTTTCAGAAGATAGAAGTTGTTGAGTCTCTGGATTTTGGAAGAATGCTCATTCTCGATGGTGTTATCAATCTTACAGAAAGAGACGAGTCTGTTTACCATGAGATGCTTGTGCATGTTCCTCTATTCTCTCATCCGGACCCATTAAAGATACTTATAGTAGGGGGTGGAGATGGAGGCACTGCCAGGGAAGTACTCAAGCATGAGGGAATTGACAGGATTCAGCAAGTGGAGATTGATAGGGAAGTCATTGCCGTTTCGAAAAAATATTTTCCCTCTTTAGGCCTTGCCCTTGACCATCCTAAGGTGAATGTTCTTGTAATGGATGCCATTCAATATGTGAGAGAGATTGAGGAGACTTTTGATATCATTCTTGTCGATTCCACAGATCCGGTTATTGGGCAAAGTGAGGGATTGTTTTCCGTGCCCTTTTACAGAGATTGCCTTAATGCTTTGACAGAACAGGGGATATTGGCGGCCCAGGTTGGGGATATATCTTTCGAAACAGATCTTGTTTCAGCTGTTTTCAATAAACTCAAAGAGGTTTTTCCTGTTGTCAGGGTATACCTCGCCCCTATACCTTCCTATACATTGGTTCCTTATAGCTTTGCATTTTGTTCAAAGACGATTCATCCTGAGATGGGATTAGCCCGTCTACGGCGGATTGGCATGAGCTTTCAAACCAGATATTATAACCCACAGATTCACCAGGGAGCCTTTGCTCTCCCTGAGCATCTGAGAAAGGAATTCGACAAGTAGCCCTTTCTAAACTTTAGGCCTGCCCGTCCCGCTCTACGGGACGAGGCGGGCGGGCACTTTAGATCACTTTTACCCGCCAGACTTACGACGGGTTAAACTTTAGCTTACTTAAATGAAAATCATATTTCACCATGACTTCTACCAGGTTTACACCTCGGATCCCGCGGCCGCCCCGGAGAGAATGCAAAGCATTGTTACGATAATTTCCGGGCGTTATGAATTTATGGAACCCAGTCCTGCCAACGAAGACGACGTTGCTGCTGTTCACACCTTGTCCCACATAGATCATGTTAAGGGATTGGGCCTTTATGATATTTCAGCCCTGGCAGCTGGTGGAGCCATTGAGGCTGCCTTAATAGGATTGAGAGAGCCTTGT
>JAPVWE010000263.1 GCA_028572035.1 Desulfobacteraceae bacterium
CTTGGCTTGGCAAAAAATGTAACTATCACACCGACCTCTTCCTCAGCCATAGTAAAACCTCCACATGTTTGAAAGATTCTTTAGCGTTTTATATCAGCTCTGTTTTGATCTGTCAAGAAAACCTGCCTGTTGCTTAGAGCCTCTGTTGATTAAAGCCTGGACTCTTTTCTCCACTTTGTTCACTGGAGGGGTTGAATATCATATTGATTTTTTCTTTAAAATATGTGAAAGATTAAAACATGGAAGAGTATAAAAGACGCTTGAGTTTGATCCTTGCAGAAACAGGGTCTCTCTTTTTTGATAGGGGTCTTATTCTGAAAGATGGCAGGCCAACACCTTATTTTGTCAACTTGGGTGGATTTAATACTGGTCGACTACTACTTGAGTTAGGTACTTTTTTTGCTGAGATGCTCGTTACCAGATCCCTTGTAGATAAGATAGATATTATAGTCGGACCATCTTACAAGGGGAGTGCCATTGCCTCAGCTACAGCTGCCGCCCTTTTTCAGTATCATGACCGTGATCTTCGCTTTGATTACGACAGGAAAGAGGCCAAGAAACATGGTGAGAGGTCTTCATCCGCTGGCTTTTTTGTGAACAATACCTTCTTTGACGGCTGCAGGATCTTTGTAGCGGATGACGTAGTAACTTCTATGGGAACAAAGTATGAGCTTATTGAAAAGATTGATAAAGAATCTATGTCTCGTAGTTTTCACTGTCAGATAGTAGGTTTAGGCATTGCTGTTGATAGGGAGCAGACAACGGCTGTCTATGATAAGGAGGGAAGTGTTGTCTTGAATAAAAAGGGATCAAATCCAATAGCAGAGTTTACCTCAAGGACGGGCATCCCATTTTTTTCCGTTGCCGGTATCAGGGAGATAGTGGAGTACCTTCATAGTAATAAAATCCCTCTTTCTATCTCTGGGGAGAAAAGAGCCATGGATGAGGCGACAAAGGAGGAATTTGATACATACATGGGAACCTATGGCAGATGAATTATTGTGAAAAGGAGAACAATCGTGGAAACAGATCAATTGCAAAAGAAAAAAAGGGAGGGGTTATCTGTTATTAGTGGCAAAAGACGTGGGGAGGACAGTAGTCAAGAGATTAAAAAGATAGAGCCGGTAAATTGGACGGAGCTAATGCTTAAGCAGGCCATATCTATAGCAAATAAGGTCAAGGCCGACGCTATCCTGGTTAATATGGAGACCGTGGCAGATATTGTCCCCTTTTTGAAGACGGAGGGAAAGAAGTTTAAACTTATTTTGCTAACTAAAAGGGAGATATCCCTGAAAAAGGCCACTGGCTTACGGAGCAACACCATTATGCTCCCTGATGTTCACCTGACCAGAGACGGTTATCTAAAGTTCGGCTTTCTGGCAGGCATCTCCAAGGGACTATTATCTAAGGGTGATATCCTTGTATGTGTTGGTGGAAGACCAGAAAAGGGCTACATGGATACCATAATGGTAATGAGGGTAGGGGATGAATCCGAAATCGTCAGTTTCGCCGAAGAGTCACCTTTCCCTGAGGACATCAAACCTGACATATTCGAATCTCTTCTTACTTTGGTCACAGAGATGGCGTATGAGGGGAGGGAAGGGAAGCCTATTGGGAGCACCTTTGTTCTGGGTGACCATGAAAAGGTGCTTCAATATTCCCACCAGTTGGTTTTCAACCCCTTCCAGGGACACCCCGAGCATGTCTTGCATATCAGTAAGCCCGAGGTTCGAGAAACATTAAAGGAGTTTTCCTCAATTGATGGGGCCTTTATTATAAGAAATGATGGTGTTGTCTTGGCAGCTGGACGCTATCTCAATGCTGCCTATCATGGGGAACCCATGCCCCAGGGTCTGGGTGCCAGGCATTCATCCGCTGCGGCTATCACCGGGGTAACGGATTCAGTTGCATTGGTTATCTCTGAGTCGAGTGGTAGGCTGACCATATTTAGGAGTGGAAGTATCATAACAACTATTGAAAAGGCAACATCTCCAGGCCACAAGTCAGCAACAACCGTTTAAAAAGGTAGGCGTTCACGGGTTCAAAGGTTCAGAGGTTCAAGGTTCCAGTCTCGTCCCTGGACTCCATTTAGAATGCGTATTTACGAGGAAAGCGTCATCTTCGTCAGGCCTAATCCAAAATTTGGAGCCAAATTGGCAATTACTTGGGAAAATGAGCATTTTAACGAGGACTTCTGGCCTTCAATGCCTTCTTTGTCCTTAACCCTGAACGTTGAACCCTGAACCTGTGAACGGTTACTTAAAAAGAATAGAGATGCAAAACCTGGATCAGCTTAAGGAGGATCTAAGG
>JAPVWE010000264.1 GCA_028572035.1 Desulfobacteraceae bacterium
AGTAAATGATTGTGACTACTGAGCATGGCCCCAAGTCAATATGAGGAAATATGCGCATCATAATGTTTGCTGGTAAGGGCGGAGTGGGCAAGACAAGCATTGCCAGTGCAACGGGCATAAGAGTGGCTGAGACCGGCCAGAGAACCTTGATAATGTCCTTAGATATCGCACACAGCCTGAGCGACATCTTTGCCCTTGATAAGGGCCTAATAGAAAAAAATAAAGGGATGCCGGTTAAGATAGATGATCGGCTATGGATTCAAGAACTGGATATTCAGGAAGAGATAGAGAGAAACTGGGGAGATGTCTATAAGTATATAGCCAACATATTCAATGCAACAGGGTTTGATGAGATATTAGCCCAGGAGCTGGCTATTTTACCGGGCATGGAAGAGGTTAGTTATCTTCTTCATATAAATCGATATGCTCAGGAAGGCGATTTCGAGGTAATTATCCTGGACTGTGCACCAACAGGGGAGTCTCTGAGGTTCATCAGTATTCCCACAACACTTGAATGGTATATGAGAAAGATATTCAAGATGGAGCGCAGGGTAGTGAGTTACATCAGGCCTGTGGCCAGACGTTTTTACGATGTGCCGCTCCCAGAGGATGATTATTTTATGGCCCTTGAGAATCTTTTTGTTAGACTTGATGGCATAGATAAGATCCTCACTGATCCCACAATAACCACTGTAAGACTTGTGACCAATCCGGAAAGAATAGTTCTAAAAGAGACACAGCGGATCTTCATGTATTTCTCTCTCTATAAGATGTGCATCGATGCTATAGTGATGAACAGGGTTTTGCCAGGCAACCTTGTGGAGGAATACTTTGATGCCTGGAAGAAATCTCAGAGAAGATACCTGAAACTGGCAGAGGAATATTTCAATCCTGTTCCCATATTTCCTGTAAACCTCTTTCAAAATGAGCCTCTGGGCAAGGAAGACCTAAGAAGAATTGGCGCCGAAATATATGGTGAGCATAACCCAACACAACACTTCTATAAAGAACGACCTTACGAATTTCACCACAAGGACGGTCAATTTTTTATAAGGATTAAACTTCCATTTCTCGCCAAACAAGAGGTAGAATTAAACAGACTTCCAGAAGAGATAGTTATCAGGATAGGGGGATTCAAGAGACACATCCTTTTGCCGAGATATGTTAATACCTATAAGGGTGTTAGGGCAAAAATGGACGGTAACTATTTAAATATCATTTTTGGAGGAAAGAAAGATGGAAAAGAAAAAACCTAAAGAGGAAGAGGAGATAGGTATAGAAGAGGCCTTTCGATCTCTTGGGCGGTTTTTTTCATGGATGGAAGGGAGGATCAGTCCCAGTTCCGAGTTTCGTGAACATATGGTCAAGAGCAAGATAGAGTTCTTAAGGGGGATCAGATCTTTGATTGATAAAAGGATAGATGATTTAGAGAAGAGGCACCCCAAAAAAACAGATAAAAAAGCCACTCGGATAAAGGTAGAGTAAATGAAATGTCAAATGACAAAACACAAATGTCAAATCAAATCCAAATGCTTCAATGTCAAAGCCTTTCTGTTTGGCCTTTGGATTTTGACATTCATTTGAACTTTGGAAATTTGGCATTTGACATTCTAAATAAATTCTCTGCTTACTTGTCCAGCGAAGATGGATGATTCACCGGTACGTATCCCCATTGACGGGGTGATAGACCTGCATACCTTTGCACCAAAGGATGCCTCTGACGTTGTGAATGAATATCTCAATGTCTGTTCCCAGAAAGGTATACTGGAAGTCAAGATAATCCACGGGAAGGGCAGGGGTGTTTTGCGTCGTACGGTGGAGTCTGCGCTAAAGAGACACCCTCTGGTCCTATCCTTCAGACAAGATCCAGGCCCGTCAACTTGGGGGGCAACCATTGTGTTTTTAAAGGGCCCGGATAACTCTTAGCACAATATCACGTAATAGTAAGGAGTAAAGATGAGAGCAAGATCAAGACCCTTCAGAGTACGGCACTTTTTGTTTCCGATTATTTTAATCGCCCTCACCCTATCCCTTGATCTTTTACTGGGAACCCGTTTAGGCAAATACCTTTTCTGGCTTGAGAGCGGTATCAGCATCGGCGGGACAA
Organism: Desulfobacteraceae bacterium; assembly: GCA_028572035.1. Classification (GTDB taxonomy): domain Bacteria; phylum Desulfobacterota; class DSM-4660; order Desulfatiglandales; family B25-G16; genus JABXJZ01. The sequence goes on from JAPVWE010000264.1 coordinate 2,108, forward strand.
GAATCACCATATTAAATGTAGCCTATCTCATTATTTTTCTCGTTTTTTTCACATTTCTATCCAGGATCATCAGAGAGGCTCTCCAGAACAGGGTTCTCCCGCGAACCAGGCTGGACATTGGGGCAAGGGCATCATTTGTAAATGTTGTTATCTACGCCTTCTGGATTCTGGCTATCTATACCGGGATAAATATCCTAGGA
>JAPVWE010000265.1 GCA_028572035.1 Desulfobacteraceae bacterium
ACCGGTTCTTTACCCCTGAATCCTGTCAGGAGAGGATAGCTCTTCACCTCTTTCATCATATCAAAGACTTCTGTTCTATCCACCGGCGCAAGCCTGAAACTCACATCCTTCAGTAATTCAACAGCAATACCCCCAATGCCGAACATAACAACAGGACCAAATTGCGGGTCGTTCAAACCCCCTATTATCACCTCGACCCCCTCTGGAGCCATTTCCTCTAAAAGGAAACCCTCTATCTTTGCCTCAGGAGTTTTTTGTGCAAGATGCATCTTCATCTCTGTAAGAGCCTTACCGATCTCTTTCTTATCCTTTATGCCCGTTATTACTCCATTGACCTCCGTTTTGTGAAGGATGTCCGGCGACACCACTTTGAGAACAAATGGAGGAGTGATCATCTCTGCCTTTGCAATATCCTCAGGTCCTTTGAGCAGAACAGATGCAGGTACCTGTATGCCCCATGCAGAGACCACAGCCTTTGCCTCTGGCTCAAGGAGGTTTTGCCTGCCAGTTGCCAAGGCTTCATCAATGAGTCTTTTTGCGTCTTTTTTGTTCATTTGTTAACATTCCATTGCAGCCAGTCAACACTGCTGCTGCTCTTGCTGCGCTTTCTGGTGTAAAGAATACCGGCATACCCATCTCTTCAAAGACCTTACCCATTCTCCTTGCAAACTTACCACCCGGGCTGCATATGATCAGTGGTTTGTTGCATATCTCCATAACCCCTTTTAACTTATCCACCAGCCCCTCTGTGAGTTCAGGCGGTGCCCACAGGATCGTTACAATAGCAAGATCATATCCGTCCCTGAAACCTTCCTCAAGGGCAGTGACATAATCCTCATCTGTAACACTACCTGTCAGATCTATCGGATTACCTGTGGCAGAGATAACAGGAAGTTTTGAGCGCAGGCGTTTTCGTGTATCCTCTGTAAACCCGGTTACTTCAAGCCCCATATCTTCACATGCGTCTGCCATACTTACACCAAAACCGCCACCATCTGTTATGATCAGAACTTTTTTTCCTTCCACCGGGCTATAGCTATTCAAAACCTTGCAGGCATCTTTTAACCCTTCATATCCATCCACTTCTATTATCCCTGCTTTTTTAAAGGCAGCCCTGTATATCTCATATCTCCCGCTCACAGCCCCTGTATGGGATCTGGCAGCATGGACCCCGGTCTCCCTCTTACCAACCTTTACGGCAACAACGGGCTTCTTCTTTGCGCATCGGGATGCGGCATCCACAAACTTCCTTCCATCATCCACTGATTCAATGTACAGGACAACAACTTTCGTTGCCACATCATCTGCTAAGAGATCGAGACAATCGCTTTCACTGACATCAACCATATTGCCATAGCTTACGACCCTTGCAATCCCAATATCATCTTTTGCCATCTCATCCATGATCATCAATGCGAATGAACCACTCTGGGTTAGTATGGATAGTCCACCCTTTTTAGGTCTCTCTACCTTTTCTCCGGTTACAAAGAAGGTATCAACGCCGGATATCGTATCATATACGCCCATACAGTTTGGACCGAGAACACGTATCCCTTTCCGCTCGATCACCTTTTTTAGCTCTTCCTCTAACTTTCTTCCCTCATCCCCTACCTCTTTAAAGCCTCCACTAACAATGATCGCTCCCCTTAAATTATCAGCCTCCTTCAGGGTTTCTAAGACCTTTGAAGCAGGAAGTACAAGAATAGCCACATCAATATTATCCTTTATCTCGGTTAATGAGCTGTAGCACTTCAGGTCATCAATATGCGTATATCTGGGATTTACCGGATAGGTAGTTCCCTTAAAACCGATCATCTTAAGGTTTTCAAGTATAATATGAGATGGTTTTCCAGGTGTCGGTGATGCTCCCACAACAGCAATAGATCCGGGATCAAAGAAGAAGCTTATATCTGTTCCAGTACTCATCCACCATCTCCTGAATTCTCTTCAATGTCTCTTCCTGTCTTGTTGGTTTGAAAAGGTGGGCAAACCTTCCCTGTAACTTGAGGTAATCTTCCACAGGCTTAAAACTTTTCGGGATATATGTATGTTCTACCTCACCATAAACAGACTCTTTCAATGCCCAGATACCTGTATCAACTGACAGCTTTGCCAGCTTGACAGACAGGGACGGCTCTGTTGCCCATCCGGGAGGGCATGGGGAAAGAGCTATGAAGAGTTTAGGTCCCCTGTACTTTTCTGCCTTTTTGAATTTGTTGATCAGATCAACAGGGTGGGCTGGCGAGATGGTAGCAAGATAAGGCGGTTTGTGACTATTCCATATCTCAAAGAGATCTT
>JAPVWE010000266.1 GCA_028572035.1 Desulfobacteraceae bacterium
GTTTGGTGGACTGGGACAATGGTTTATTGGTAAAAACCTAGTGCGTGACAATACGCAAAAGTTCAATAAACTTCTTTAATTTCAATAAGTTTTAGAAATTCCAATAAATCTAATTACTTTGTCAATTCCCTGGCCACCAGATCCATATCTATCAGGACACCTTCAAAAACCTCGTCCAAGGCGAGGGAGTTCAGTTTCTCTGCCAGCTCATCTGGTGCCTGTTGGCCCCCTTTTAGTATCTTCGCTGTATTTATGTAAACCTTCTCAACAGCTTCTCTCGCAAAAAGCCGTGCAACGGCAAACATGAATTCATTTGAAAAGGTCTTCTCCCAGTTCTTTGAGCAAGCCTTTAGGGATGCTGCCTTAGCCACCTCTACCCATGTCATCATATCTGCCAAAAGAAACATAAGATACTGGGATCTGATAACCTTAAGCTTTCGTGCACACAAAAGCAGTTCATTCAACAGCCGTATTGCCCTTGAAAGAATAGGGCCACCACTTTCTTGTGGAAGGTTTGAAAGCTCCTCTGACATGGTCTTATAATACCCGCCCTTTGTATGTACTGTCTCCCTCAATCTAAAGATAGAAATGATATTCTGTTGGATCTCACTCGTTCCCTCAAAGATAGTGCCTATCTTTGCATCTCTCTTAATCTTTTCCACCTCGTATTCCCTGATATAACCATAACCTCCAAGGGCCTGAATGCCATCGTTGGCCATAGCATCTCCAACCTCGGTGGCAAAGTATTTGGCAATGGAACCCTCTACCTGGAGGTCTTCTTCCCCTGAATCAATCCTTGCCGCTACCTCTTCAACATAAGCCCTGGCTGCTTCGAGCCTGACTATATTGGGAACTAACAGCTTATGGGTATAGCCCTGTTTCTCTGCCAGGGTAGTTCCGAACTGTACCCTTTCTTTTGCATAGGCGATAACCTTTTCTAATGAGGACATCCCGGCTGCAAGGCCGAATGTTGCAACCATAAGCCTGGTATACCCAAACACTCTATTGGCCTGTTTCAACCCGATTCCCTCAACACCACCCACAAGATTCTGTGCTGAAACATAGACATTTTCCAGTGTTATGGGTGCAGTGTCCGAGGCCCTGATACCATGCTTATCCTCATGCTTCCCAGGTAGAAGACCTTTTGTTCCTTTTTCAATTATGAAAAAAGATGGTCCCTCAGGGGTATCAGCGAGTATGGTATAAAGATCTGCCACTCCACCATTGGTAATAAATTGTTTCTGTCCATTTATCCTGTAGCCCTTGATATTGCCATTTTCGTCAAGCATCCTTTCCGCCTTTGTCTTGAGCGCCTGGACATTGGAACCTGCTTCAGGCTCCGTTACGCCATAGCCAAGAATGAGCCCCTCATCTGCGATCCTCTGGATGTATTTTTCTTTCTGCTCCTCTGTTCCTCCCACCCTAATGGGGTCCATTCCCAGACAGATCGCCAGAAATGAAGTGGCAATCGCCATATCTATCTTGGCCATTTCCTCTGATATCTTTGCAATCTGTAGAGCATTCGCCCCTAAACCGCCATATTCGCTCGGGATAAAGATCAGATGAAGGCCAATATCAGGTCCGAGCATAAAGCGGATAAGTTCCTCAGGAAAATCACCTTTCTTATCCATCTCTAACCTTGTCTCAAGAGATAGTTTCTCTCTCTCGATCTTCTTAAGGGTATCAAGAACAATGGAAAACATTTCATGATCCATCATTATACCTCGGTTTGTTGAGTTTATTGCCTGCCCGCTCGTGCCTCGCACTGCCTGGCTGGCGGGAGTCTTTTGAGTTCGTTGGGTTTAACCAAACAGATAAGACTTCGTAACAGTTCAGCCACTAAGGCACAAAGGCACAAAGAACGGGTATGAATTATAAAGCTTTATCAAAAAGAGAAGAATCAATAGCTGAAAACTGTAGATGAAGCACATACCGTTTATCAAAAATGGCACTAAAAGAATTATATTATAATCTTAGTGTCTCCGTGTCTTTGTGGCTGAACTATTACAAGACTTCTATTCTTTCTTGAGAAATAAGTAAAAGTCTTACTTAATAGTCTATCTTGGGACTGTCAACCATAATTTCCATGATTAAAACATTGACTTGACCTAAAGGCACATTTACCTTACTCTATTATCCTATCCATAGCAGTAGACGTTTGGGTTTACTCAAGGAAAAATGAAATGATACATCTCCTTAAAGGCCCCTTCGAAAAGGCCTCAATGCCTTTCGTGGAATATTTGATCAGACATCGCTTCTCAGCTTATCACTTGACCCTGATCGCTTTTC
>JAPVWE010000267.1 GCA_028572035.1 Desulfobacteraceae bacterium
CGGTTTGTATTCACTTTTAACTTTAGCTCACTTTAGTCACTTAAGTTCACTTTAGTTCACTTTAGGCACTTATAACTTCTAACTTTAGGCACTTCTCATGGTAATAGTAGCGTTGACAGGTGGTATAGGGAGCGGAAAAAGTACTGTCGCGAGGATGTTTGAAGATGAAGGGGCGTATGTAATTGATTTTGATTACCTTGCCCGAGTTGTAGTAAAGCCTGATAAACCTGCCTGGAGGGACATAGTTGACTATTTTGGACCTGAAATCCTATCCCCTGATAGAACACTGAATCGTTCTGCTCTTGCAGAAATTGTCTTTTCTGATGATGAGAGTCGAAAAGCCCTGGAAGGCTTTACCCATCACAGGATCTTTGAGGAAAGCGACGCCTTGGTTAAGGCCATTAAAAGGAAAGACCCATGTTCTGTTGTCATTATAGATTTTCCGCTCTTATTTGAATTGAGCTTGAATGAAAAGTTTGATAAGGTTATCCTGGCACATGTTCCGAGAGCTGTACAGCTTGAGAGGATAATAGAAAGAGACGGTCTCGTAAAAGAAGAGGTAGAAAAAAGATTAAATGTCCAGATCTCTATTGAGGAAAAGAGATCTCTCTCTGATTACATTATAAACAGCGAGGAAGGTCTCAATGATACCAGGAATCAGGTTAGGAAGGTTATCCATGAATTAAAGGAGTTGGCAAAAAAGAAGGAAGGAGGTTCCAAGTGTTGTTAACAAGTGGAAAAGAGACACATGAGGCAGGCGATGTTATACTTAAGGAAGGCAGCCACGGAGCCGGTGTCTATGTAATAAGCTCTGGAAAGGTGGAGATTAGCATGATGGCCCAGGGCGAGAAGGTTGTCTTGGATATACTTGGCCCTGGGGGCATGTTTGGTGAGATGAGTTATCTTGATCCTGCTCCCCGATCGGCTACAGCTATTGCACTTGAGGATACAGTTTTGGAGTTATTGGATAAGGATTTTTTGGATAGGGAATTTAACCAGATATCCTCAGACTTCAGGGAGATAATCTCTAACCTTGTCAAGAGGTTGAGAAAAACCAATCGGAGACTTGTTGTTTCTCCCAGGCGCGGCGAGGAAAGGACAAAGGTAAAGATTAGGATCTCTTTCAAAAAGACAAGTGATTTTCTTAGGGCTTACATCGGTGATCTTGATAGTGGGGGGTTATTTATTAAAACAACGAAGAGTCTACCAGTGAATGCCCTCCTGGATTTAGAATTTAATCTGCCAAACACCCAGAAAGTAATCCGCACCACTGTGAGGGTAGTTTGGGCAAGGTCCCAGGATACTAGCACCGAAAAGATGCCCCCGGGGATGGGGACTGAGTTTGTTGATATGAACCCTGAGGACAGAAAGGTTCTTGGGAAATATATGGCATTGATCAAATCTTCATGAGTTCCCATTAACTCCCTAAGGGCCTTTTTCCTGATCTAGGGCAGGTCTCTACGCCTTTTTTCTCCTCGGACCCCTTTTTCTCTAAGCCTTCCTGCAAATTCCCTTCTTAGGCCTTTAAGTTTTTCAAATTGCTCAATTAAAAGTTCCTGGCGAATCTCTATGGCCATCCTGATCCGTTCCTCAGTCCGCCTGGCCTGAAGTTGTCCTATCCTCTCTGCTAATTTGTAGGCATCCTGTGTGTCAACCATAGGTTGGCCCATAATATTTTCCAGATCGAGATAGGCCTTTTCTATATCGCTTCTGATATCAATGATGCGTTTCCTGTGTTCTATCCAGACTTTATTTATCTTGTTTATTTGATCAGGAGTTAGCTGTAACTTATCCTTAACAGTAGGCCTGTACCACCATTTACCACCACCTAAATGGGTGTCAAAGGCTAAGAGATCAGGCAAAAAGAAATTGGTCAATCCTATTATTGCTAAGGCTGTCATTAACAAGATCTTTTTTTTCATCACTTCCCTCCTCTATTGGTGAAAAAAGTTCAAGAATTGGCGGAAATCTTCCCTCGCCCACTCAGCGAGAAGTAGTATGCTCTGAGGAAGTTCCACCTCGACCCTAACCTCTGTATACATCCGGATCTCCTTTAGTAACTCTGTTTCTTCGATCTTGATATCATTACTTGGTTGTATATATAATTGCCCAAATAAAAAGGCCGAAATGATTAGTAACGTTCAAAAGTTGAGGCCTAATTGTTCTTTAGGCCACATGATAAACATTCAATAATATCTATGGTAATGACAATTTCTTCAAGGCGATATCTATAGGGCTCAGATGAAGGTGGTCAAATATTTGGGCT
>JAPVWE010000268.1 GCA_028572035.1 Desulfobacteraceae bacterium
TTTGACCCGCCATATTACATCAAAAAAGAAAAAGTATACAGAGAAAAGGCAAATGAGAAAACCCCTTCCATTTCATCTTATACAAAGGAGGAGTATGAGAGGTTTCTTGAAGGCTTCTTCCTGCTGGCCCACCAAAACGCCAAAGAAACGACCAGGATTGCCTTCTTAAATGCTGATTGGCGCGATTTTGAATCCACGCCCGCTTTAAAAGAGAAACCCGATAAGTCAATCACAATATTTGATTACCACAGACTTCTATCTAAAACAGGATGGAAAGTAACCCATCGAATAGAGTGCCCCTTATCCTCTGAACGTCTGAGCGGAAACCAGGTACAGAAAATGCAGGAAAAACGTATTTCAGGAACTGTTGGAAGAACCTTGCTAATCGCAAAAATGGATGGCGTCACCCATTAAAGGGCAGGTCAAGAAAAAAAACACCTCTCCTGTAAAAAAGTCTACCTTTTTTTCTTTGGCCACAACGCCCACATCAGCACAGCCTCGTTTTAGCCTCCTTCTTCGCACCCGTTACTTCTGTCTTTTTGGTTCTGGTCAAACACTGACCCGCACCAGTCACCCATCGGGATCAATGCGCCTCAGGCGCATCAAGGCGTATTGTGCTTAAATAGAGATGACTTGATTCAAGCACAGCCCCTGGTCCTATTAATCGGACCCCAGAAAATCATCGGTTCCATGCCGTGTTCAATTGGATGTATTACAGATCTTATGGTTATTAGCCAACCCCTTAGTGACTCACGGCATAGGCGAGACAGGATGAAAAAACTACTACCGTCTGATTATGTGTGGGTGGAGCAGATACCAATCAGGCTTTCTGGATTCTATACCAACCCCATTTCTGGTTCCCTGCTGCACCCAAACTCATTAACTGAAGAGCTTCTTTGGATCATAGGGCACCTGATCTCTCATAATGTAATAGGTTGCCCTGGCCAGTTTGTTACCCAATGCCTTGATAGCAACTACTGGTTTAGTCTTTGCCGTCTTGCGCTGGTAGAATGCCTGGGCAGGGGGAGAAAATCTGATGGCAAAGTTTGCTGCCTCTACATATGCCCAGGCGAGGTATCTGTTTCCATTCTTTCTGTTATTTTCATCCTTTTTCTTATCATTGGAAAATCTCTCAGCTTTTACACATCGACAGTAGGAGGAGTAGTTTCCAACCTGAGGAAAGCGATTTATGTCTCCCACCTCCAACATGATGGTGAGCGCTAGAATATCTCCAATGCCCGGAATCGTGAGCAGACACTTGAACTCCTCACGCAGCTTGATGCGAGACTTTACTGCCTTCTCTATGAGCTTAATCCTCTCCTTTAGGAAATGAATAACCGCTATATTGCTCTTAGCAGCCAAAACCAAATAGGGGGAGTCAAAAAGGCTCTCTGCAGCTCCCTCATCAAGTCTCTTGATGGCATAGCATGACATGTTATCACCAATATTTCTACTTATCATGCTCTGGAGGCTCAAGATATGAGCTGTCCTGTGTTTGACAAACAGGAGTCTTCTGCGAAGGAGATCCCTTACAGGACGCTCTTCTTTAGGGTAGATATAGCCCTCTGGCAGGATGTTTAAACGCAGCATATGGGCTAGCCAGAAGGAGTCCCATTTGTCATCTGTATGCTTGAGGCCCTCGTATTGTTTTATTGCTGAGGGATTGGCTAAGTGTATCTTATATCCATGCTCCTTGAGCCCATCTACCAACCAGTACCAGTTGAAGGTGGACTCCACCACTACACCCTCCAGGCTGTCTTTAAACGGTTCAAGTGCCGACAAGACAGTATCCAATCTGTTGGGCAGTCTCTTTCTATACAGTCTTTGATCTTTATCATCGATAACACCAACATAATTATTGCTTGAATGTAAATCGATTCCAGAGTATGTTTTCATTTGACACCTCCTTATTCCTTGATGTTAATTTTGACTTTCTATTCTTTCCATGAACCTTAGTATCTTTTGCCATGGAAAGGGAGGTGTCTTCTTCTTTAAACTCGTCAGGCTGTAGTGACATTTAGCAGAGCGTTCCAAAGGAAAATGTCACTGTTGACAAGTACCTACTGCACGGTGTCACCACATGCAGCCCTTTATATGATTATCAGGGTATAAAATGCCTCACCCCAGCCCACCATATATTTCAGACACAAAAAGTATAGACTTGTATCACAATAGGAAAGTTTTTTGATCTTTCATTTTTCCACAATTATAGCGAGACTGTCGAAAAACCCTAAAATAATAATTTTGGGCCTTGTAAGTGGTTG
>JAPVWE010000269.1 GCA_028572035.1 Desulfobacteraceae bacterium
CCGAGTTGAATCCTGACCCCTATCAACAGCAAAGGATGCGCCACCTCATGTCCCATGACATAGATGTGGATCATTTGATCAACATGGCTATTAAGGAAGGCCTATCCGGCCTGCTCTATAAGAGCCTCATGAAATCAGGTATGCTGGAAACCCTTGACCATATTCAAAGAGAAAGACTCCAATCCCTTTACTACCAGACTGTAGTCTTTAACCTAAATCTCATCCATGAGTTAAAGGAAGTCCTGGATCTGCTCAATCAAAAGAAGGCCCAGGTGGTGCTCCTGCAGGGGATTGCTCTCATGCAGCAGATCTATGATGATATTGGCCTGAGACCAATGACAGACATTGATCTCTGGGTATTGGAAAAGGACTACCCCGGCCTCATAAGTATCCTGAGCAACCAGGGCTTTCAGAGAGATCCCATCTATCCCAATACCTTCAGAAAAGGCTCAACCATTATTGATCTTCATACCCACATTCTGTGGGCTGATCGCATTAAGGCCCGCGAGTTGCTCCTCACAAAAGGGCAAGAACATATCTATCATGATACCCGGATAATACACTTTGAGGGCCAGGAGGTCCTATGCCTGAGCCAATATGACCAGGTTCTATACCTGAGTCTTCATGCACTGAAGCATGATGTGAATAGATTGATCTGGCTGGTGGATATCAAAGGTTTACTCGCGGATTGGAAGAGATCTGATTGGGAAGCGCTCCTGAATCGCGCGAGAGAGCTAGGTCAAGAAAAGACCATCTCTTATATTTTTTTTCTCCTCCTTCACCTGTTTGACTTTCACCTGCCTTTGGAGGCCCGCCGACTTCTGGAAAGGAAGAGACTCCATCTCCTGGAAAAGAAGGTTCTGAGAGGGAGGATAAAGAAGGATAGCCTTCCTGTCTGGGCATCCCTTGTCTTCTTTTCCTCCGGAAAGGGATTGCAGAAGCGTCTTTCCTTCATCCTTGAAACCCTGTTTCCAAGGCCGGAAATATTGAGACAGGTATTCGTAGATTCCCCTGATCTCAAGGTCTGGCAGCTTTACTGGAAGAGGGTTCTACAGCTTTTTGGCATGATCAAAATGTCTTTGAAGGGCAAGGGAGTGAAAGCTTAACATCTTGATCTGAATTACCCTTTCAGTAATTTAGATCAAGATTAAGTGCTCGTTGCGGGCCCAGTAGTTTCTAATGCTTGAATGCCCTCTGGCCGGTAAATACCATGGTCACTTGAGGTTTGGCCTCGTTACAGGCCTCAATTGATTCAAAATCCCTCAGCGAGCCTCCTGGATGAACAATGGCCCTTATCCCCTCCTTTATAGCCACATCCACACCATCTCTAAAAGGGAAGAATGCATCCGATACCATGGTTGAACCTATGAGCCCGCCGTGGGCCTCAGCAGTCGCTTTATCTATTTCCTCCTTTAATGCAGCATCTTTCTTGCCTTTATTTATCTCAGCTTCCAACTCCTTATAAGGGATACCGTATTCTCTGAAACAGAGCGAATCCGCATACTTGGTATAGGCCTTATAAATAGCTATCTCCGCCACACCTACCCGATCCTGTTCTCCTGTACCAATGCCAACGGTTACTCCATCCTTAACATAGATAACTGAGTTGGATGTAATACCCTGCTCCACCTGCCAACCGAAGAGCATATCGGCATATTCCTCTTTTGTGGGTTTACTGGCAATAGTGTATATTTTTCCTTTGTATTCGACAGATGCCGGTTTAAAGTCATCTGGTGATTTTATCTTATTTGTGGGGGATTGCTGTAGAATTAGTCCCCCGTCCATAAGGCTTTTAAAGTCAACGAAACGTCTCTCCCTATATTCGGCTAATCTGTCAATCCTGCCTATCTTGATAATCCTGAGATTTGGGCTCTTGTTAAGTATAGCTATAGTTTTTTCTTCAAACTCAGGTGCCACCACTACCTCGAGATAATTACTGCTGATTAACTGGGCTGTCTCTTTGTCAATGGGTCTATTAAAGACTGCACAGCCGCCAAAGGCTGCTATTCGATCCGCCATGTTTGCCTTTTGATAGGCATCGGCAATGGTTGAACCATAGGCCACACCACAAGGGTTATTATGCTTAACAATTACTACAGCCGGTCTTGAGGAAAGGTATTTTGATATATTGAGTGCATTGTCTATATCGGTCAGATTGATTTTGCCTGGATGTTTCCCGCTCTGGACCAATTGTTCTTCAGTTATGGCCGAAACCAGACCTTTCCCTGGTTCAATGAATTGACACTCACC
>JAPVWE010000270.1 GCA_028572035.1 Desulfobacteraceae bacterium
GATGATGAAAAGGAAGATAGTGAACTTCAAAGTAAACGGTGAACCTCGTGAAGTCCTGGTTGAACCAAATGCCCTCTTAGTCAATGTTTTAAGAGATGAACTAGGATTGACCGGTACTAAATATAGCTGTGGCACAGGTCAATGCGGGTCGTGCACTGTTTTAGTGAATGGAAAACCAGCGTTAAGTTGTCTCATGTTAGCCGTAGCAGTAGACGGGGCAGACATTGTGACTATTGAGGGGCTGGCTAAGCCAGATGGATCCCTTGAACCTGTTCAAGAGGCATTTCTGGATCATAGTGCCATTCAATGCGGTTTTTGTACACCCGGAATGGTAATTATGGGCAGAGATCTTTTAAATACAAACTCTAATCCCTCTGAATCAGAGATTCAGGAGCACATCAAGGGAACCCTGTGCAGATGTACTGGGTATACCAGTATAGTGAGAGCCATTAAAAGCTGCGGTAAATAATAAGCAACGTATACCTGACTTGCTATAGAGATAGTTTTTCAACAGAGGCTGGGAGGCCACAAATGAACGAAGTAGATTACATAATTCCAAAAAATCTAGAGGAAGTTTTTAGAGCCGTTGAGAAAAAGAAGAGGAAGATAAAGTTCATCGCTGGTTGCACGAATGTTATCCCTTATATGCGGGAAGAAGCGATATCGCCGGAGCTTCTCATTGATCTCAGTAGTCTCCAGAATCTGAACTATATAAGGGAAGAAAATGGAATTATAGCGATAGGAGCGTTAACAACCATTTCGAAGTTAACTGCATCCGAGATAATTCGAAACCAGAGCCCAATCCTCTTCTCTGCAGCCAGCCTTTTGGGTAATCCCTTAACCCGGAATCGAGCTACCATTGGAGGAAACCTGGCCGATGCCTCCCCAGCTGCAGACATGGTGCCTCCATTGCTGGCACTAGAAGCCTTTGTTCATACCAAGCGTGGTGAAGGGGAAGGGAGAGAAATTTCTCTGGATAAGTTTTTCCTGGGACCGAATAAAACGGTATTGGCTGAGGATGAGATAATCACACACATCACCTTTTCGAGGCCAAAAGATTCGGCAAGGGGTATTTATATCAAACTGGGGTTAAGGAATTCCATGGCAATTTCTGTAGTGAGCATCGCTTTGATGATTGAAATGGAAGGAAAGGTGTGCCAGAAAGCCAGAGTGGCCCTAGGTGCTGTTTCACCAACACCGATTCGTGTTTACCGTTTGGAAAAGAACCTTGAAGGAAAGGAGATCGACCAAAAGATCATTCAAGAATGCTCTGTCATTTTAAAAGAAGAAACCTCACCAATAAGCGATATTCGGGCCTCAGCTGAATACCGAAAATTGGCAACATCGGTATTGTTCAAAAGGGCCATTCAGGGGGCTTTAAACGGAGAGAAGACATGAAAACTTACCTCATAGAAATAAAATTAAACGGGGAGTGGCAAAAGGCAGAAGTAACCGCCAGAGAAACGCTTATTGAAGTTCTCAGGAACAAATTGGGGGCAACAGAAGTAAAAAACGGTTGCGGCAAAGGTGACTGCGGCTCCTGTGCTGTCATCTTGGATGGGAAAGCGGTAAACTCCTGTCTCACCCTGGCCTTTCAGGCAAATGGCAAGGAGATAACCACCCTCAGAGGGATAGGAGACGAGAAAAAGCCTCACCCTATTCAAAAAAGCTTTGTTCAAAAAGGGGCCATTCAGTGTGGGTTTTGTACAGCTGGTATGGTCGTATCTGCCAAGGCGCTTCTAGATCAGAACCCAAAGCCTAGCCGCCAGGAAATCAAGGAGGCTATCTCTGGGAACCTCTGCCGGTGTACTGGGTATGAAAAAATCATCGATGCCGTTCAAGATGTAGCCCTGGAAAGTAAACCATAGTATCGGAGAAGATTCATCATGTCGGACGCACAAAAAAAAGAGAAATCCTTCCAATCTGGACATAAGATCATAGGCAAACCCTTGGCCCGGCATGATGCCTGGGACAAGGTATTTGGAAAAACGGTCTATGCTGATGACTATTTTCTTCCTGGGATGCTCTACGGAAAAGTCCTGAGGAGCGAGTATGCTGCAGCAAATATATTATCAATAGACACTAGTGAGGCGGAAAAGCTGCCTGGAGTAAAGGCGGTCATGACCGCCAAAGATGTTCCTAACAATGAAACCATCACGCGGTTTGGACAGACCCGTAGAGTTGGTGGATTTGAAGGACTCTACCGGGTTCTGGCTGATAAAAAAGTCAGATTCTTGGGAGAAGCA
>JAPVWE010000271.1 GCA_028572035.1 Desulfobacteraceae bacterium
GCTCGTCCGGATTTTCTGTCCGAGTTCACTCGCCGTCTTTGGGCCAAAAACCCCTCGTGATAACACGCCCCAGGACGCTTTTCTGTGCCCGGAGACCATGTATGGCATCACCAAGGTTGCCGGCGAGCTACTCTGCAATTACTACTACAAGCGCTTTGGTGTGGATGTGCGTGGTGTCCGTTACCCCGGTATTATCAGCAGTGTGACTGCTCCTACCGGTGGAACCACAGATTATGCCGTAGCCATATTCTACGAAGCAATTAAACAAAAGAGGTATACCTGCTTTGTAAGAGAAGATACAGTTCTACCGATGATGTACATGCCAGATTGCATTAGAGCTACTCTGGAACTAATGGAAGTCGACCTCTCCAAACTTAAACACCACTCTGATTTCAATTTAGCGGCTATGAGTTTCTCTGCTAAAGAACTGGCTGCGGAAATCAAAAAACACATCCCCGAATTCACCTGTGAATACAAGCCTGACTTCAGGCAGGAGATTGCAGACTCATGGCCACGGTCTCTCGATGACAGCGCAGCTCGTGAGGAGTGGGGTTGGGAACCAAAGTATGACCTCACCTCTATGACTAAAGATATGTTAGAGAAACTTTTGGTTAAGTTAAAAATTTCGGGGGGATAAGAATGCCACTAACTAAAATAGAAAAGGTATTATCCAAAGGACTGGATGAGCTTAAAGAAAAAGGCATTATCAAGGGCAAAGAGACGGTGATAACCGGGATAAAACAGGCGCAGGAAAGCAAAGGCCCAAGATATTTTATAGAAGGCTATGGAAACAAGGAATTCCTGATGATGAATTCAAACAGCTATCTTGGAATGGGGTTAAGGAAAGAAGTAATAGAAGCGGAGGAGAAGGCGGCCAAAGAATTCGGTGCTGGTCCTGGAGCTGTGCGGTTTATTAGCGGTACTTATGAGTCACATGTGGAATTAGAAAAAAGACTGGCAAAATTCCATAACAGAGAGGCTGGCATGATATTCAGCTCTGCTTATGCAGCCATAATGGGCACATTGCCCCCCTTGATTTCCAAAGATACTATCGTAATAAGCGATCAGCTTAATCACAATTGTATAATCAATGCTGCTAGGTTATCACGACCAAAAGATAAAAGGATATATAGTCATAACAATACAAACGAATTGGAATCTAATTTAAAAGAATGCATTGGAGTTTGTCGGAGGGTCATAATAGTTACTGATGGCATTTTTAGTATGAGGGGAGATTATGCCCCACTTCCAGAAATAGCGGATTTAGCCGAAAAGTACGACCCAGAATTTGAAGAGGGTATACTTACCATTGTGGATGATTCCCACGGCGTCGGAGCCATTGGAGAGACAGGGAGAGGAACTACAGAGTTTACCCATGAAAACAGGATTGACATATTGGTGGCCACTATGGGTAAAGCACTCGGGGTAAATGGTGGGTATCTGGTATCCACTGCAAAAGTAGTAGATTACCTGCGGGAAACTTCTCCATTTTATATTTACACCAATCCTATTACCGTATCAGAAGCAAGGGCAACTTTAAAAGCCTTAGAGATATTGGATAGTGACAAGGGAAAAGGGATGCTGAAACACCTGCGTGAAATGACGGCATATTTCAGAAAAGGGTTAATTGATTTGGGATACGAAGTCGTAAAGGGGGAGCATCCAATTGTGCCGCTTATGATCAGGGATACTAAGAAAACTGTCAAGCTTGTTAAATATCTAAAAGATAACGGTATATTATCAACTGGAATATACTACCCGGTAGTTCCTAGAGGGGATGAAGAAATAAGATTCCAGATTTGCGCTGAGCATACTAAATCTGATATAGATTATGCGCTCAAAGTTCTAAAAGATTATAAAGAGACCCGTTTATAATCCATTTTAACCTGTGCTTAGAATCAATAGCCTTCTTTAGCAGCAGAAACAATAGCTTTTGGGTTGGCGACCGGGGTTTCAAGCGATATGGCACACTCCGGGCCTATGGAGTCTACATCGGCTTCTATGTTGTATCTGGCCTGCTGGTAAACATCCTCAGGTGTGCCTCGGAGAAGGCAATCAAAGGTGTTGATACCCCCAACAAGGGAAATTTCACCCCGTGCTGCTTTAACAGCTTTCTTAGGGTCATTTATCCATTCGAAGTGATGTAGCACCTTGTGGTGGCTTTAACATAACTATTATAAATGCTGCTATGCCTCTGTGCCATCTCTTCGGATGAGGTACTGCTCGTAAGGTTGCGTCATGTCCT
>JAPVWE010000272.1 GCA_028572035.1 Desulfobacteraceae bacterium
GGAGCGAAGCGGTTGCGAGGCAGAGCCGAAGCAAACCCGGAGCCTTTCCTTTAGAACTAAGAAGTATGATACCTGACATCACGGAAACTGAGATTCCTCGCTGTGCTCGGAACAGGCTCCGCAATCTCCTGATTTCAAGCACTTACAGCCAATGAGATTGCTTCGCTACGCTCGCAATGACAGCACCGGCGACTTTTTACGAAACCATCAAACTTTAGGCACTTAAGGCTTTATATAGTAGAAAGATATTATGGATCAGAAAAGGAAAATCAGGATCCTAGTGGCAAAACCAGGCCTGGATGGTCATGACAGGGGTGCCAGAATTATAGCCAGGGCATACAGGGATGCCGGTTTTGAAGTTGTCTATTCTGGTCTTCATCAAACACCCGAAGAGGTAGTACAGGCTGCCATCCAGGAAGACGTGGATATGATAGGGTTATCCAGCCTAGCAGGTGCCCACATGTTTCTCTTTCCCAGGGTGGTGGAGCTTCTAAGAGAGAAACATGCCGATGATATTGTGGTTTGTGGTGGTGGTATATTTCCAGAAGAAGATATACCTAAACTAAAAGAGACTGGAATCAGGGAGATCTTTACCCCAGGCACACCCCTAAGAGAGGCCGTGAAGTGGGTTGAAGAAAATGTTAAACCCAGGAGCTTATAACAGTAAGGAGTAAGCAGTAAGGAATAAGGAGCGCTGCAACTAACTTTAGGCACTTTCAAAATGGGAATAGCTGAGAAGGTCACATCAGGAGATATCAGGGCTGTTGCCAGGCTTATCAGGGATATTGACGATAAGGTGCCAGAGGCACGAGAGGTTCTGAAGGATCTTTACCCCTCTACCGGCAAGGCATATGTAGTTGGTATAACCGGAGCGCCTGGTGTAGGGAAGTCTACATTAGTAGATCAGATGGTCACTCACCTGAGAAAGACTGGAAAGACTGTTGGGGTCCTTGCAGTAGACCCAACCAGTCCTTTTAGTGGAGGTGCTATACTTGGTGACCGAGTCAGGATGCAGCGGCACAGCATGGATGAAGGTGTATTCATACGTTCAATGGCAACCAGAGGCTACTTTGGAGGGCTGACTCAATCTACCAGAAGTGCCATAGATGTCTTGGATGCCATGGGAAAGGATTATATCATCGTTGAAACAGTTGGAGTCGGGCAGGATGAGGTAGATATTGTTCAGAGCGCCCATACCACCATCATAATCCTCATACCTGGGATGGGTGATGATATTCAGGCCCTCAAGGCGGGAATCCTGGAAGTGGGTGATATTTTTGTAATAAACAAGGCTGATAGAGAAGGAGCAGACAGGGCTGTAAATGATATTAGATTGATGATAGAGATGGATGAAAAAAGGTATAAAAATGGTTGGAAACCACCAGTCTTAACCGCCGAGGCAGTATTTGATAAAGGAATAAAGGAAATCTTGGATGAAATTGAGAAACATCGCTCCTATTTAACGTCTTCCCCAGTAAGACAGTCCAGAGTTGAGCATGAAAAGGCCCGGAATGAGCTTGCCGAAATGATAAAAGATAAGATCGTCCATGAGGTCTTAGATGACATTATACATTCAGGAGAGTTTGAGGAGGTTCTCCAATTGATTATGAACAGAGAAATCGACCCTTACACCGCCTGTGATACTATTGTTTCAAGAAAACTAAAATCAGGGTAATCGTTCACCCCCACCCTAACCCTCCCCCGTCAACTCGGCTGAGCTCGTCGTAGGCAAGGGGGAGGAAATATGTTAATTTCATCAACAAATATCCCCCCTCCCCTGGTGGAGGGGGTTAGGGGGAGGGGGCGCTGAACTATTACAAATCAGGCAGCAAATAATGGAAAATCCTATTCCATGGTGGGCTACTCAGGTTGTGTTGGCATTGATTGCTATCTTTTTTATCCTTTTTGGGATAAACCTCCTTTATATGGCATACCAAATTACTGAGCCCTTCTCATTTATCATGACATTCTTCGCCTCAAACCTTATCATCCTTATTAGCGTCACCCTTCTCTTTGGCTTTATTGTGAAAATTGTGACCACTCTAAAGAAAACTAAGAAGAAGGAAGAGTAAGAACTTTATATCTAAAAGATTAGTAACGTTCAAAAGTTGAGGCCTAATTGTTCTTTAGGCCACATGATAAACATTCAATAATATCTATGGTAATGACAATTTCTTCAAGGCGATATCTATAGGGCTCAGATGAAGGTGGTCAAATATTTGGGCTTTAA
>JAPVWE010000273.1 GCA_028572035.1 Desulfobacteraceae bacterium
TCCCTCGTGTCCAACCTTTTTCTTTGGTTCACTATCTTTATCCACAATTATAGCAAATCCACGGCTTGTCTTTGATGCCGTGAACTTTCCATATTCCTTAAATGGGCCGAAAGAATGTTGATCCCTCTCCTTTGTCCCATGTCAAGGGCTGACCCATTCTCATTTTAATATCTGATGAGCAATTCTATTTAAGCATATATGGGTTGTACCCCCACCCATTGACCATCCTCTAACATCTCTGTAATAGCGTTCCACCTCGTAGTCAGTTGTATATCCATAAGCTCCATGTAATTGAATAGCCTGGTCACACACCCAAGTCGTCATCTCATTTGCAAATTTTTTCGCTATGGCTGCCTCTTTAGCGATTATTTTTCCTTTTTTCTCAGACTTAATAACAGCATCATAGACTAGAAGACGTGCTGCTTGGATCTTGATAGCCATTTCAGCCAAGACCCAGCGGATGCCTTGAAATTCAGAAATCGATTTTCCAAACTGAATACGTTCTTTGCAATACCGCAGGGCCCGTTCATAAGCCCCTTGAGCAAAACCGACACAAAAGGCTGAATTGCCACACCGTTCACCATTAAACTCATTCATCATCTCCTTAAATCCCTTACTCCCCGCTAGGATCAAAAGATTTTCCTCTGGAACCTTAACATCTTCAAAAATAATCTCATCTAGACTTGAGCAGTGCCGCCCCATGAGCTCTTCTGTCTTGCCTACAGATACACCAGGGCTATCTCGATCTACGACAAACATGGCAATTCCTCTTGATGGTTTTGACAGATTTCTCTCAGTTTTGGCCAAAACAATAAATACACTTGCAATTCTTCCGTTGGATATGAATACCTTTCTTCCGTTGAGGAGGTAATGTCCGTTCTTCTTCTCCGCAAAGGAGGACATACTTCCGGAGTCTGATCCAGCTTCAGGCTCAGTTTGACAGTAAGCCCCTATCTTTTCCCCTGATGCCATATCAGGTAAATATCTCCTTTTTTGCTCCTCATTGCCTTGGCTTACTATTGACCGGCAGCATGCAGAGACATGTGTTAAAGGAAATGAAACACCAACCTTCCCCATCTCCTCACACAGTATCACAAGATCAATAATGCAACCTCCTGCGCCACCATACTCCTCGGGAACAAGAAGACCCATGAAACCCATTTCTGACAGCTTTCTATAGTACTCTTCAGGGTATTTTCTTTCCTCTTCCCATTTCATGACATGAGGTGCGATTTCTTTTTCGGCAAACCTTCGCACTGTATCTCGAAACATTTTATTTTCTTCACTCAATAAACTGTCAATCATGCATTTTCTCCTCTTATTACATTATTCAAAAAACCAAAGTTATCCTATTAGTAACTACTCAGCTATCTTGCCACGAAGGCACCAAGACACCAAGTTAATAAGATTGTTCTAATATGCAGCATCACCTATTTCCCTTGCAATGGATTCTTCTTTCTTTGATAATGGCCTAAATTTGTTTTCCATCTTTTCTTTGTGCCTTGATGACTTAGTGGCTGAGCAAAAACTTCTATTATTTGGCACTGAAACGGCAAGGGGTCATCTATCACTTTGAAAAGGACGAGGCTATAGATATGCATGGATTGGTGGCCCAGGGCCATGCAATCCGTTCTCAGGTGATAATCAGAATCCCATAGCTATATTTATACAAAATGGTATTTGAAATCGGTAACTGTATGCGCCCCTCGTCGAAAACGCCCTTTGCTGATCTTTGACAGTTAGGAAAAATAGTTCGTAATTACAGATACATAAGTCATCTGCAAAAGTTCTTGGCACTACCCTGTTATCAAGCACCAACCGACAAACCTCTTAGACTAATACAAACGCACTAAAGTCCTTTACATTGTCATTGCGAGCCCAAAGGGCGTGGCAATCTCGTTCTCTGTGAGATTGCTTCGTTTCACTCGCAATGACATTTCAATTAATGCGTTTGTATTACCTCACCTTTAGAAAATATGCGCTCGGCCTATACGGCCTATATGATACTCATCCTTCGCAATTGCACTAATTGTTCTCTTGAATATCCTAAGTGCTCACAATAAACCTCGTGGTTATCTTCAGATAGAGTCGGTGCTGTTTTGTTTAAATTCCACAAGCTCCCGGAGAACCTAACAGGTGCTCCTGGGCATTTAAAACCATTAACACCAGAACATCTTATCTCTTCAAAATACCCCCTTTTATTAAGATGTTCACAATTTACAACT
>JAPVWE010000274.1 GCA_028572035.1 Desulfobacteraceae bacterium
TTAATTGGGGCGTCGCCATCCACCTTGTCTTCCACCACCTCGGCCTCCATCTCGACGGGTTTAGGAACGAGGGCGAGCCTCACTAACCTTAAGGGCTCGTCCCTTTAACTCTTTGCCGTTCAGGTCGTTTATCGCGGACTCGGCTTCACCTTTAGCGGGCATCTCCACGAATCCGAATCCTTTTGATTCCCCACTGAACCTGTCTTTGATAATATTGACGGATTCGACCTGCCCGAAGGCTTCAAAAGCCTGTTGCAAATCCTGTTCGGTTACCTCAAACGACAAATTACCTACGTAGATATTCATTGTAGACTCCGTAGACTCCTTCTCAATCTAGAACATTCTACCAGAATTTAAATTGATGAACATATCGCACCTTCGGTGCGGACCTGTAGGGGTTCGATTTATCGAACCCGCAATGACGGGCGTCATAAATGCCGCCCCTACAAGGACTTAAAATGGGATTTCCTATACTATTAAATTAGTTGCAAAATAAGTGCGTTAGTCTGAAAGCCTATGAGGTTAAAAGCACTTCCCTCACCATTAGGCTTGATAATATTTCTGTTAGATTACGACTATACAGGGAAATAGATATTATGCGATCTCAACTAATTCCACATGGAAAAACAAGGTGTTTCCGGCCAGTGGGTGGTTTGCATCAAGAGTAACAGTGTCTTCATTCATATCTGTAATAGTTACCTTGATTGGATTGCCATCCTTCTGCCGAATCTGTATTTGTTCTCCGATAGCAGGTGTAATATTTTCAGGAAGATCAGTTTTCTCTACATCTACTATTAATTCTTTGTGTCTTGGTCCAAATGCCTCTTCCGGGGGAGCTGTAATGGTTTTTGTCTCCCCAACTTCCATACCGACGATACCCTTTTCAAAGCCTGGAATAAGCTCTCCACTTCCAAGGGTGAATTCAAAGGGCTCGTCCTCCTTCGGCTTGCTAAATACCTCACCGTTTTCCAGTCTGCCCGTGAAGTGTACCTTTACCGTATCTCCGTTTCTTGCCTGGCTCATAGATACCTCCTAAACATAGGTTTCAATTTTAAGCTCCCTCCTTGACAATTTGCTTTACACTGAAGCCTGCAGCGAGAAGGGGATAATAGATGAGATGAACGCAAACCTATCCAATTGACAAATTCAGAACATATTGTCTCTCAGCCCAAAAAGTAATGATTTCGTGCCTTATGTTAACAGTTCACCTAACCTGTTGAAAACACGAAGTTTTTCATTTTGAGCTTGGGAAATGGAAATTCATTTTAATATCAATAGGTTAGAAGCATTTCTACAAAATTGTAGAGAAAACTCGCAACATAATTATTGGCGTTAGTCGCACCTTCCTTGTCTGATCCAGGGGTGAAATAGCGCTTATGAGGCTAAAGGGTCAGGGTGGAGATCGATCTATTCTTTTGGCATTGTGATGTCGTATAATGCACGTAGTTGCGCTTATACGTAGGATCTGGAACAAGAAGCTTGCCATACTGACAGTGAGGTACCTGTCTAAAAGCATAAGCTTCATTTGTCAAGATAATATTACAAAAAGGAAAAAAATCAAAGGGAATTAGAAGAATTATAAGGATCTTTCATGCCTTTTTGGAATTATATGGAACTAAATACTCACAACATAACGTGCCATAGTCACAACCCACGATCATCAAGATTTCATTACACAATAAATAAAGTAATCGTAACCTTCCTTTTCCTTTCCTGTAAAATAAAGGGGATAAATTGTGAGACCCCTTACCTCTTCCCATTAACCTTATCCCTCAAAACCCCAGAACATCTGAAAGTGACCACTCTCCTTCCATCCAGCATCAGATCTTCCCTGGTTTGAGGGTTCCTTCCTCTTCGTTTCCTCCTGCCTTTCATGCAGAACTTCCCGAAGCCGGTGATAAGCATATCCTCACCGTTTTCAAGGGTTTTCTTCAAGATTGCCAAAAGGGAGTCAACCAGTTGGGTGGAACGATCATTGGTGAAATGGAGGCGGTCATGGATAGTTTTGGCGATGTGGGCCTTGGTTAGGGTCATGGCAGATCTGCTGTTTTCTCTTTAGCAACTAGCTTTAAGTCCCTATTTTGTCAATTGATTTCTGCTCTATGGTGGTTAGATAGGGTTTCATCTCCAACCCATCGCCGGCTCTTTGCCGAATATAGCAGGTACAATGGGCTCTACTATCTCCGGCGTAGGCGTCCATCCATCTCTCGTTTGAGA
>JAPVWE010000275.1 GCA_028572035.1 Desulfobacteraceae bacterium
CTGATTGGAATAACTAATGCGAAGCATCGGAGTTTTTTCTTTTCTGCCCTCTCAGCAGAAAAGGAAAAATAACTTCCTCTGCGATCTCTGCGTCTCTAGCGAAGCGGGCGGTGAGATATAGGTCTAATCCCATAGCAAAACCCTGGCCCAGACCTGGCATGCAACGACTTAATTTCATAGCCCGTGAATCATTAATATTAGAGTGGCAATAGCTTTTTACAATCACGTCGCGCCAGGGCGGGCTTGACATTAATCCGCCCCAGGCGGATAAATGTTAAGATCTTGAGCTATGAAGGCATCTAGAGTCACGAGTTCTATCCCTTGATAACCAAGACTGGCTTTTTGGATTTTCTTATAACCTTTTCTGAGACAGAACCAAGAAGCATTTCTTTAACAACGCCTTTCCCATGAGAGCCAACCACGATGACAGAGACCTCCTCCTCTTCTTCAATCCTTAGTATATCCCTGAATGGAATTCCTTTCTCAATCCTTACCCTGACATCAAAACCACTTTTCTTCAACTCAGCCTCTGTTGCCCTTGTTTCTTTCTCAGCATCTTCTTCCATCATGGTTATCATCTTTTCCACCTGCATTCCGGAAACCGGAGCCCCTTCATCGGGGCCAATAAAACCTGGAATCTTCCTGTCGTCGATGACGTGTAAAACTATGACCTCTTTTGCCCCAGCTTCTCTTAACTGCTTGACATAGCCTAAGGCCTTCTTCGATGCATCTGAAAAATCCGTCGGATACAAGATCTTCTTAAACATCTCTAACCTCCCTCTTAAGGTTAATCGCAGGTCACCTCATCGTTCCAAAACAAACTGTGGTCTCTCCTCGAAAACAGAGCCTACGGTTTAATCCTCAATGCCAGTATTATTCCTAGACTCATACAGCCTGCAAAGACAAGCCAGATAAAATCATAGCTTCCCAGTGTATCAAATACCCACCCTGCTAACGTCGGACCTATAATCCCTCCAATTGATGCGAATCCCATGAGGATACCAATCATTTTGCCAAAGGAATCTCTCCCAAAATATTCCCTCAGAACAGCTCCTCTTAGGACCGCACCACCCCCAAAACCTGGTGAAAAAAGGAGAAGGAAGAGATAAATAGCCCATTTTGATTGCATATGACTGAAAGCCAGCATGCCCATACCCATAAAGCCGAACGTCACTGCAATAACATACCTTTTATCAAAAACATCGCCCAGCCATCCGAAACCAAACCTTCCAATGATGCTGAACAGGGGAATAGCGGCTGCCACCAGCCCAGCGGTCGGTCTTGACATCCCCATACTGCCGAGATAAGGCATGATGTGGAGAACCACTGCGGTAAGGACCATAAACCGCATTACCTCTGCCAGGTTTAAGTACAGGAAGGATCTCTTCTTAAGCGCCTTCCTAAAGCTGATTTCAACCTTCTCGTGTTGAATTTCGTATTCCGAGATTCGACCATCTGCCAGCTTTCCATCGGGCACATAGCCGTATTGTTCTGGTTTGTTGCGAATAACGAAGGATAAAGGTATTCCCAGGGCCCACATCCCCAATCCGAGGATGATCAATGCAGTCCTCCAACCATAACCGTCGATAAGCCGGACGATGAGGGGAACAATCAATCCACTGGCGCCAAATCCAGAGGCCATCACCGCGAATGCTATGCCCACGTTTTTCTTAAACCAGTTAGCCACCGCTGTCATGGTTACCACACTGGTACATCCACCGGCTCCAAAAGCAAGGAGAATAAAAGAACCATAAAACATGGTAAGAGACCGGGTAAGACTTAAGAGGATGAGGCCGAATCCGACCGTGATTACTCCATAAAAGATGAGCTTTCTTGACCCAAAACGATCGGCGAGGAAACCCACTAGAGGGGCCAAGATCCCCATTTCCAAGCCACGGAGGCTGGCAGCAAACGACACTTGCGTATAGCTCCAGCCGAACTCCTTTACTAACGGGTCAAGAAAGGCAGTAAAGCCAAAGAAGACAATACTGCTCACATAGAGGTTAGTAAGGAAACAGGCGAGTACAATCCACCATCCATAAAAGATTTTTCTAATCATAACTTCCAGAAATTTACAAACTCAATATCATAGTAGGGCTGGGGAAATTTCCTCAAAGCAATATCTATTGATTTTAGTAAAGTGTGGCCAAATATTTGAGGTTTAACAATCTTTAGGGAGGTGATTCCCATTGGCTCATAGGAGTAAA
>JAPVWE010000276.1 GCA_028572035.1 Desulfobacteraceae bacterium
CCTGAACCGTACCAGTCAGACAAATGTCGGCAAACTGATGCTCGAGTACGGCGGCGGAGGCCACGAGAAGGTGGGCACTTGCCAGGTACCGATCGAGGATTGGGAACGGGTTCTGGAAGAAATCGTCAACCGCATGCAAAAAGACGGTTAGGTGGTGTAAAGGCTTGCGCTACATGTGGCGCAGGCCTCTAGTACTTTTCGCCGAACAGTCGAAAGAATGATAAAGGCATGTCAAGAATCCAACGGTAAAGCCCCGGCTTTACTCCAATCCTTACCCACAAATCCGCCCTTGACTTAGGGCAAATACGCGGTAATCCCCCATTTTATGCGTAAACTCTCATTATTGACACACAAGCCTAACTAATCCATGTGATGTATCATATGGTGAGACTCTTACCTGGACTCGATCCCCTTTCATCACCTTAATCCTCCTCTTTTTCATCCGTCCGCAAAGAACACCTCTAACAACGGTATTATTCTCACATTCAACTTCCATGGTCCTGTAACCCAGAACCCTGGTCATTACACCTTCCAGTTGAATTAGGACGAAGATTTTCGCAGATACACGCAGATATTAATAATGTCTATATTCTTAATCCAAAAAATCTGCGTTCATCTGCGTCCAAAAAGGAAATTCCTATACAAAGAAGATTTATTGGTGATTTCAAAATCCCTTCCGTCCATATCAAAAAGGCGCGTGTATGGAGCCTGAGGCAGTTTTTTCACTTCCTTAAACTTAATGACTGGGTGGGTGAAAATATTGCCCTTGATTTGCCTTATCCCAAGATTGAAAAGACCGTTCCAAAATATCTGACCATTGATGAATATAACAGAATCCTCCGCTATTTTTCTGAAAATGCCATAAATTCTATTGGTTTAAGGAACTTCGTCCTTACCATGATATTTGGTATTCTGGGGCTTCGTTTAGACTCGGTCATCTCATTAAACGTTGATGATATAGATCTTGAGACCTGATTGATATGCTTTACTGATAAAGGAAAAAAAGAAAGAATGCTCATTGTGCCGAGAATCTTGTGTATTGTTCTTTCACAATACCTGGAGCTACACGATAAGAGGCAGGGGCCGTTGTTTTTGTCCATAAGAAACAAACGAGTCTCTCAGCGCACCTTACAAGATATCTTCAGGCAGGCAGGACCCCTTTGTTTTTGGTGAATTGCCTTCCAGAGTATATGAAGGGGAGTAAGTTAGAGCCATCATGTGTGGATTAACTTGGATATATGAACTAAACATAGATCCGATTTTTCAAAGGTTCTAATGAAACGGCCGATGGCTTTGGCTGTTTCTGTGTAGGGATGGCCGATCCCTATAGCGTGACCATATGCAAAGGCATATCTTTTAAGCTTAAAGAGCTGGGAGAGAATGACAGATTCAGAAGGGACATTATCCAGAAAGATGTTTCTGTAGGCTGTCGCCAATCGAAGTCTCTTGGCTGTTTTATAAGCCATAGAACGACTTGATGTAAGGCTGTCTACGAAAAAGAGATCTCTCTCCTTGATAACTCTGAGGGTTTCCTTAATCTCCTTCTGGCAGGATGTGAACTTTGAACCCATGTGGTTGTTTACGCCTATGGCAGAAGGAACATCCGATAGATTCTCCTCCATAATCCAGGCTATCCTTTTGGCCTTATCTCCCACGTAAAGAGCACCAGGGCCAGGGTCAAGATTAGAGTTGTAAGGCTCCATTGGCTGGTGGAGCATAATTTCATGTCCTCGATCGAAGATCTCGCTGGCCAGATCATGAGTATTGGATAATTTGGGCAAGATAGCAAAAGTGATGGGAATTTCGAGCTCTAAAAATCTTCTTGCACGAGTGAAGCTGTATCCGATATCGTCGATTATAAGGGCTATTCGGGGTTGAAAAAGGGATCCAGATTTGCATTCCCCATCGGCGAATGCTTTTGAAAAACTATTGAAGCCAATGAAGCTTCCGGCCAGAAAAAAGGCACTTTTCATCAAAAAATTCCTTCTATCCATTATTTTTCTGTTTTCAGCCATGGAATGACCCTCAGAAGGAGTTCTTTTTTCAAAAAATTAAATTCCTTATACAATCTGTTGTTGTCAATGTCAAGAGAAAATACTATATCTTGTGGAAATAGATTTTTCCATCTCTGATAGGTCTCTGAATTTATTGAAAAAACAATTGTGTCTCCAAGATAAAAAATACACCAGATGTTGTGGTAG
>JAPVWE010000277.1 GCA_028572035.1 Desulfobacteraceae bacterium
CTAGAAACCCTAGTAATTCTATTATCCCTCACCCTGTTCAATACCATTAAGGAGGGAAGGCCATGAGCACCGTCCTGCTAATCATAGACATGCAGCGCGCGCGCCCCATCGCTGAGAGTCCCACCGAAGTCGAGGATTACCGCCTTGATAGCCATGTATTGATTCATGTGCTCTGGGTTTTTCAAGTTTTATATCATTTGATTTCGCGCGCGCAATGGGTATGTCGTATATGAGATTAATGTGCGAATCATCAAAGATTTCTTATAGTATAAATAAAATAATTTTTTAGTGGTTGTATTGCCAACCTACCGTAGAAGAAATTCAATTGAACCGTGGCATTGGTGTAAAAACTGCTTTAAATATCCAATAACCTTCCCCTATGAATCCAAGACGGTGATTTCTGGAAGGCCCTCATTAGGAGAATTATGTAACGAATGCAGAGGTAAAGAAAGAGACGGAGATTGTAGAACCTAATTATTTCCTATTTTCGTAGTAATCGAGAAGGCTTCCGCATAGAGCCCAAGCGCAATTATGTAAATGGTTTGTCGGGGCTTAATAGGGGGTTAGATTCACCCCGACTCGAAACCGCAATGAAGTTATTGTAAATCATATTTAACTATTGCAGATTTGGAATCTACGACTATGACGCACACGCGTAAATACTAAGCTTTTTATTTCGATTATGAATAGAAGTTGGCATGTCTGGTTTCAAGTTCGATCCCTCTCAGTCTGGATTGAGGAAGACATTAAGGGAGTACGAGGAGCTGGCCTTGCGATTCCTCTGGGAGATTGGAGAAGAGGGCGCAGTTTCTGGGCTTATCTGGAGAACCGTTAATGAGAAGCTCAAGCCTGACGGATCCATCTCGAGGGCCTCGGTCATATTTGCTATGAACAGGTTTGTGGATCAGGGCGTCCTCGGGTGGAGAGATGGTACTGGAAAGGGAGGTCACCACAAGATCTACTATCCCCTAATGGATGTGGAAGGATATGTGAAATACATCTTCAAAACGATGGTCGAGAGCATGATGAGAGACTTCCCAGAAGAGACACGAGAAGTATTGGATGAAGTAGTTTAAATTCTGATTTTTACTTCAGATCATGTTTACGCAAGTATTAATATAGCTATTCTTGGATTTTCTTAGCATCTTACAGGCGATTTCAACTGAAATTTATAGTAACCATCCAGGGATCAAAGGATGCAAGTTTCACTGTCAACGCTAACGACTTACAAGAGGCATCATCCATCGTCAAAAGAAAAATCACCAATCACCAGGGGTACTCCATTAAAAGAGCTCCTTTATACTCATAACGCGCGCGCAGCGCAACCTCCCTTATAGTGTCTTAGTTGATATTCCAAAGCAATATTACTCCTCAGTTTTTTTTAAATATCTATAGAT
Source organism: Desulfobacteraceae bacterium (assembly GCA_028572035.1). GTDB lineage: Bacteria > Desulfobacterota > DSM-4660 > Desulfatiglandales > B25-G16 > JABXJZ01. The sequence continues at coordinate 1,398 of JAPVWE010000277.1, forward strand.
CTGTTTTCCCAGTGCTCATGCCCTCTTGAGGATGTACGTATGTCTGTTCGCAGGTCGAAGCTCAACATAATGCTGAGCGTGCTCTCCACCGTCAAGGAGGGCGTAGACAAGCCGACGAGGATAATGTATGCCACAAACCTAGCATGGAAACCCCTCAATGAGGTCTTAAGCCGTCTGGTGAAGCAGGAGCTCCTTCGCGAGATTGAGGTTCCGGGAATTAAACGTTCGAAAAGGAGATATGAGATCACCGAGAAAGGCGTGAACGTGCTCACCTATTTCGAGGGAGCCAGTGAGATATTAGATATAGAGAAAGTCTTTATCTAAGATGAAAACGCTGCGCGCGCACGCTTTCAAAATCGCTCTTGAAGATAAATCGAACCCATGTCTATGATCTAGAGAGAATAGTGTAAGTAGCGTGCGCACAATAATAGCAGCTTAGCCATTTACTTGATATAAAATAGTGTCCCTCTCAATGGGGGTTAGACCACTTAAGGAGATATTAACTCCTCACGAAGGGGACTTTTACGCGCGCGCGCAACCTCAGGATCTCAGATTTTATGCGTACGCGCGGATGCGCGCGCGCAAGAGGTAGGTTGGAAAGTTCTGATTGATACGAATTTCATAAAGGAAGGGACCCTTCAAGAAATAAATGACCTAATAGAATCTAAAAGATTGAAATGGGGATATGACACCGTATCCGAAAAATCGGTTCTAAGAATTTACACTCCCAGAAAACCAAACAAATAATCTGCGCGCGCGCCCGTTAGAGTGTATACTTAAAAAGTTGTTTCTGGAGTCTCGC
>JAPVWE010000278.1 GCA_028572035.1 Desulfobacteraceae bacterium
TGACCATGTTGGATGGAAAAAGATCGCTGAGGGATGTTCAATTAGATTTGATCCGGCAACAAGGAGGAAGGTTGATATCAATCGAGGAAGTTGAGGCCCTATTGGCAAAACTCGACTCGTCCTATCTTCTGGATAGTCAGAGGTATAAAGAGGTAAGAAAGGAGATCATTGCTAATTTCTCAGCTCAAAAGATAAGATATTGCTCTCACGCTGGCATATCCTATCCTAAAGAGGAAGAAGAGCTAAGAGATAGGTTGGAAACCATCGTGGCTGCCCAACAAGTTCCGTCATTTCCAGATGGTAAAATTACCGCCCTTGTTGCCCCTCACATAGATCTGGAGGTGGGAAAGAGGGTCTATTCAAATGCATATCAGGCAATAAAAGGAGTTACTCCAGAAAGGGTGATTGTCTTAGGTGTTGGCCACTCTATGGCAAAGGAGATGTTTTCATTAACAGAAAAGACATTTGAAACCCCTTTGGGTAGGGTAGAAACCGATCAAAAAACTGTCAGGGAATTGATGAAAGCCGGAGATACCATAGTTTCGAGAGATGATTTTGTTCATCGAGATGAACATTCCATCGAATTTCAACTTATTTTCCTCCAGCATATCCTGAGGGAAAGTCCCTTTACTATAGTGCCTATCCTATGCGGTTCCCTTATAAGGTGTTTGCCTGAATATACCAGGGAGAAGTATCAATCCATAGGGGGTGATTTCTTAAGGATTTTGGCAGATGCGGCAGCAGGTGAGGGTACAATCCTGATAGCCGGGGTCGATCTTTCTCATGTTGGGCCCAAATTCGGCCATGATATGCCTGCTTCCTTCATCATTGATCAGTCTGAGAAGCACGATAGACAACTCTTGCATTTTCTTTGTGCTGGGAGTGCTGATGGTCTCTGGTCAGAGTCGGCAAGAGTAGAAGATAAATACAATGTTTGTGGATTTTCTGCCCTTGCCTGCCTTTTGGAGACCCTTCCTCCGAGCCAGGGACACCTCTTAGGGTATGAGATCTCTAGAGAAGATCCTACCAGATCAGCGGTCAGTTTTGCTGCAGCTATCTTCATAAGCTAACCCGGTAAAACAAGGGACACTGGAGGCCGAAATGTAAGGTTTAAGAAACTGTTCAGGTAGCCACCAAGGCACAAAGTCACGAAGAATAGACCTGCCCGCCATCGTCCCGCTCTGCGGGACTCAGGCGAGTTTCCGAATTCCGGAACTCGGAAGCAGGCGGGTATGAGTTTTACCCCCTTAATCTTAGTGCCTTAGTGTCTTAGTGGCTGAATAGTTACAGGCTTAAGAAAGAGATTGGCGATTGAATTCCTGGTAGGCAGTGTAAAACCTTTGACCAATGGTATAATAGCCTCCAATAACGAGTACCCACAAGCCAACAAGGAGGTATTGAGGGAAGAACAACATGAGAAATATGATGAGGACTCTCTCTGGTCTTTGCAAAAGGCCTACAGAGCCGAATTCCAGAAAGTTCTCTGCTTTTGCCTTGATATAGCTTATGATCAGGGAGGCTATAAGGGCTAAGAGGCCAAGGAGAAAAACATTTCTTTTTCCAGCATTGAAGGCATAAAAGATGATAGCAAATAATATAGCACTGTCAGAGAACCTGTCCATAACTGAGTCTAAGAAGGCACCGATGGGGTTTGCACTATTGTTCTTTCTGGCCAAGGATCCATCGAGCGCATCAAAAAGTGAGAAAATCAAAAAAAGGCAGGAACCTATTTTCCACTTTTCATAACATATAAAAACAGATGCCAGAACTGTGCCGAGAAAAGCGATCAGGGTCAAGTGATAAGCTGAGAAGCGATGTCTGATCAAATATTCCACGAAAGGCATTGAGGCCTTTTCGAAGGGGCCTTTAAGGAGATGTATCATTTCATTTTTCCTTTAGTAAACCCAAACGTCTACTGCTATGTATAGGATAATATAGTAAGGTAAATGTGCCTTTAGGTCAAGTCAATGTTTTAATCATGGAAATTATGGTTGACAGTCCCAAGATAGACTATTAAGTAAGACCTTTACCTAAACTCATCGGTTCTAGGTTCAGGGTTCCAGGTTCAAGGGTTACAACATATTGACATTACTTACAGTTGCAGCCCAATGCCGGGCTTAGTCTCTTTCACCCATTGGGTGAAAATTATTTGCCGCCTCTATGGAGGCGTAATTCTTTT
>JAPVWE010000279.1 GCA_028572035.1 Desulfobacteraceae bacterium
TCGACTTTGTTTTCTTCTAAAAGTCTAGTTGGAGTCTAAACGGTCAAGATTTTTGAGCTATTGATAGCTTTGCCACTTACTTTCTAGATTTGGATCTTGGATTGTCTTCATTACATAGTCGGCAAACTCTGCTCCAGTAACACCATCCGATCTTCCTGTTACATCAAGTTTCTTCTCATACTGGCCACAGATGTCAAGGGCCATCTCAAGTTTCCTAGTTTCGTCAGCGAGACCAATGTGGTTTAAGAGCATAACAATAGCTCTCATGATGCTAGACGGGTCAGCGTACTTGGCTCTTCCTTCCTCAACCATTCTTGGAGCCGTACCATGTATTGCTTCAAACATTGCATATCTCTTGCCAATATTTGCGCTTCCAGCTGTGCCAACACCACCTTGAAATTCAGCTGCTTCATCAGTGATAATGTCTCCATAAAGATTTGGCAGCACTACTACTCTGAACTGTGTCCTCCTTTTTGGATCCACAAGCTTAGCAGCCATGATATCAATAAACCAGTCATCCCACTCCACTTCAGGATAATCCTCAGCTACCTGTTCCGCCATGCTGAGGAAATTTCCATCAGTTGTTTTTACGACATTTGCCTTTGTCACGACTGTTACCTTGTTAATTTTATTTCTCTTAGCATAATCAAATGCCATTCGAATTATTCTTTCAGAACCTTGGCTGGTTATAACTTTAAAGTCAATGGCAAGATCATCAGTGACATTTATACCCTTCCTCCCAAGTATGTATGCTCCCTCTGTGTTCTCCCTGAAGAATATCCAGTCTATCCCTTCCTTGGGGACTTTTACTGGTCTTACGTTTGCAAACAAATCAAGCTCTCGTCGCATTGCAACGTTCGCGCTCTCAATATTTGGCCATTTATCCCCTTTCTTAGGAGTGTATAGTGGACCCTTGAGTATAATGTGACATTTTTTGATCTCTTCCAAGATATCATCGGGTATTGCCTTCATGACCTTCGCACGGTTCTCAATAGTCAATCCCTCAACGACTTTGAATTCAACCTTCCCATTTTCAAGCTCTTTTTTCAGCAGAAACTCTAGAACGCGCTTTGCTTCTTTAGCAATATATGGACCGATTCCATCTCCACCAATGATTCCTATTATTATTGGTTTTAGCTTGGCATAGTCTATCCATTCCTCTGCTTTTTTCATGCGTTCGACTCTTTCAAGCTGTTCTTCTAGTAGCTTTCCAAAATGTTCCTTCGCTTCTTCAATTTCTTTCCCCATTTTTTAATCCCCCCATTTTTTAGCTTCTTCTTTCAATTCTTCTTTCTTAGGAGATGTATAAAGTATATCATCCCATGGGTGTCGGTACAGCCCTGTTTTAAGGCGTTTTTGATCTAGGATATGACCCATGAATCCAATGCTGCGTCCGAGTACAAATAGCCCGTTTAATGCTCCAGTTTCAATGATGTCGCTGATCTCCTTCTTTGAGAAATCTAAGCTGTTAAGCAGGTCAAGGAACAAAATTCCTACGCATCCATCAACATTCAGAATGAGATTGTCTCTCTTTGCAGTGGTTATTTTCTCAATCTTCAGAGCATAGTCCAGGTATTCAGTTTTTGGGAAATTCTCCCTTGCATACTTTTTAAGCATCTCTACTCTTTTATCTGGATTTATCACCGACTTAACACGATGGCCAATTCCAGGAATTAGCACGTTCATTGCTTTCATTCCACTAACCATCTCATCTGGCTCCTTTTTCTCATCATGAAACTTTTTGAACCAATAGGCTGCTCCATCAATAGCCCCTCCGAATCGTGGGCCAATTGTTAAAAGACCGCTTACTAAGGAGGATATAAGATCTTTTCCCGCTCTTGCAGCTATAATGGCGTTGTGAGCACCCGATACTGCAGGACCATGATCAGCCACTATCTGCAAAACCAATTCAATAAAACCTCTAGCCCATTTGGGAAATTTTTTCTTGAACCATAGAAGGCCAATGACCCCACCGATTCCATAGCCATTTTCAATAACCTCAGTTAATGGTATACCAGCATACAGGGGTTGATCCCCTCTCTCATCGGTAATTGTACTAATGAAATGGGTTGGCACCCTTATTTTACCCTCAGCCAGAGCCCTGCTTAAATCCATAGGTACCACCCGCGGCTCCCTATCAGGCCTTGGCTTAACTTTACCCTCTTTC
>JAPVWE010000280.1 GCA_028572035.1 Desulfobacteraceae bacterium
AATAGTTTCTCAAAAGATTCCTTGATTGTATTGAAATCACAGCAGAAGTTATTGAGCTCACCGTTACCCTTCATATTGAGAATGGTATCTCCGGAGATAAGGGTTCCTTCATTCCCACTATAGAAGCAAATGCTGTCAGGAGTGTGCCCGGGGGTTTTTATCAATTCCCAGTGGGGAAGATAGGGTATTTGCCGGTCTTCATCCAGTATGCATTCAGCCTTGTAGGCAGAAGGTAGAAATCTTCTCAAAAAGGGCAATGGTATTGCAATCCTATCACTAAAAAGGGCGGCCAGTGATTTCTTGATGGGATCATCGGAGGCCATGACTACTGGAAGGAGTCCCTTGAGCCATCTGGTGGGAGAGAACAGGCATATCTTGTCTTTTCCTTTGAGGTAATCTCCAACCATGGTAAAGAAACAGATCCTGGTTTCAGGAAAGAGCTCAAGAAGCCTGGATATTCCAGCTACATGGTCTATATGAAAATGAGTGGCGGTTACCATTCGCAAGGAAGGGGCATCTATTGATCCGCCATACGCGGAGAGGTATTGATATATTTTTTTGGCGGCAGATGAGGTGCCAACATCTACAGCAACAAAAGAATTTCCATCCTCTATCAAGTAGGTATTGGCATAACCGCCTCTGATGAGATGAACCGGCATGATTTTGCCATACTACGGTTTGTTGTGCTCAGCAATCATATCGTAGACCTTAGCGAGGGCCTTTTTAAGTTCAGATACCTTTGTTCCACCCCCCTGGGCCATATCTTTTCTTCCACCCCCTTTTCCGCCAACAAAGACAGACAAATCCTCTATAATCCTTCCGGCATTAAATCTATCTGTCAAATCAGGTGTGACCCTGCACAGCAAAAATACCTTACCCTTGCCCCTGGCGCCAAGCACGATTATTCCAGACCTCAGTTTATCCCTTAAATGGTCACCAAACTCCCTCAGGTCTTTTGGGTTATCAGCTGCTACCTCCTGGCTTACAACCGTGATACCGTCTATCTCCTGAGCGGTATTGATCATATCCTCGGACTGCTTGGTTGCAAGTCTGGCCTTGAGAGACTCTATCTCGCGCTCTTTGTGTTTCTGATCCCCTATCAGATGTTTAACCCTGGTGACAAGCTGATCAGGAGTGGTTTTAAGGAGGCCAGATATGGTCTTAAGATTATCCGTCTCCTTTTGTATTTCCCTGATGGCACCCTCTCCGGTAAAGGCCTCAATCCTCCTGATACCTGCTGCAACAGCCCCTTCGCTGACAAGCAAGAAAACACCTATCTCTCCTGTTGAGGTAACATGAGTACCGCCACAGAGCTCCCTGCTAACACCATCCCCGGTGGTCACAACCCTCACCTGATCGCCATACCGCTCCTCAAAGATGGCAATTGCTCCAAGTTCAAAGGCCTCATCCCTTGGCAATATTTGGGTTTCTACAGGGAGATTTTTTTGTATATTGAGGTTTACCATCATCTCGATCTCTTTTAATCTCTCAGGTGTTATCTGGGCAAAATGGGTGAAGTCGAACCTCAGCCTTTCAGGTCCCACGTAAGATCCTGCCTGTTTAACATGCTCCCCCAGGGTTTCCCTCAGTGCGGCCTGAAGGAGATGGGTCGCTGTATGATTGTGGGCAATGTTCCTCCTCCTCCTTTCATCCACTATGGCTTCAACATCATCACCGGCAGAGATCATACCTTCAGTAATCTTCCCTTTATGAATAATCAGGTTCTTCGGGTACCTGACAGTATCTACAACCTCAATGCTCAGACTACCATTGACTATTAATCCGGTATCTCCAACCTGACCTCCGGCCTCCCCATAAAACGGGCTTTGATCAAGGATAATCTCTACCTGTTCCCCTCCACTTGCTGAATCAACCTCTTCTCCATCCGTTAGGATAGAGATAACCCTTCCCTGGGTCTTTAACGTTTCATAGCCCAAGAACTGACACTCCAGCCCCCTTGAGTCAAGTCTTCTATAGATCTCGGGTATCTCTTCCTCTCCACTCCCCTTCCAGCTTCTCTGAGATGCTGCCCTTTGCTCTGCCATGGCCTGATCAAAACCCTCGAGGTCTACCTTGAAACCCTCGTCTCTGGCTATATCCTCTACCAGGTCCGGGGGAAAACCAAAGGTATCATAGAGCCTGAAAACCAACCTGCCAGGAATAA
>JAPVWE010000281.1 GCA_028572035.1 Desulfobacteraceae bacterium
TACGTGAGCTGGGTTTAGAACGTCGTGAGACAGTTCGGTCCCTATCTTTCGTGGGCGCAGGATATTTGAGGGGATCTGTCCCTAGTACGAGAGGACCGGGACGGACGAACCTCTAGTGTTCCAGTTGTCGCGCCAGCGGCACTGCTGGGTAGCTACGTTCGGAATGGATAACCGCTGAAAGCATCTAAGCGGGAAGCCAACCTCAAGATAAAATATCCCTCCCGATGGAGACATCGGGACTGAAGACCCCTTGAAGACTACAAGGTTGATAGGCTAGGTGTGTAAGTACAGCAATGTACTTAGCTAACTAGTACTAATAGGTCGAGCGGCTTGGCCATAATTATCTACTTTTTATTTCTCAACTCAATGATATCCTCGAATAAGAATTTTCGGTGGCAATAGCGAAGAGGAAACACCCGTTCCCATCCCGAACACGGAAGTTAAGCTCCTCAGCGCCGATGGTACTGCGTGGGAGACTGCGTGGGAGAGTAGGTCGCCGCCGGAAGCTTTCATACCCCTTGTTAATTCGCTAATAAGGGGTTTTTTATGATCTATTGGCAATAGCTTAAATTCAAATCTCCCCATTCATATTGGATAATTGATAATAATGACACAGCTGCTGTTTCTGCGCGCAAGATTCTGTTTCCTAAAGATATTATGTGAAAACCAGCCTCTCTTGCCAGATTGATTTCATTCGGGGTGAAGCCTCCTTCAGGTCCTGCTATTGCAAAGATTCGAGGTAATGGGCTCATTGATCTTAGGAGTTTCTTAAGGTCTGTCTTGTCTTCATTTTCCCATAACAGGAGCTTTAACGTCTTTTTATGTGGCGCATTTTTGATAATCTCTTCAAATGGTAAGGGAGGATTCAAGTTAGGGAGAATTGCCCTACCACATTGTTTGCAGGCTGATTTCATTATTTCCATCCAATGACCCATTTTATTTTCTAGATGGTCTGGCTTTAATCTTATGAGCGTTCTTTGTGAAGAGAAAAGATGGATTGAACTTATTCCTAATTCTGTTATTTTTTGGATAAGATAATCCATTGGGCGAGCTTTAGTAAGGGCCTGAGCCAGGCTAATTTCTATTGGTGAAGGGGGTGGAGCTGGAATACTCTTGTTGATCTTGACCTTCACTTCTTTGTAATGTGGCTCTTCTATTGTTGATTCGAATAATTGCCCTTTCCCATCCATAAGAATTAGCTTTTCGCCTTTTTTCATTCTCAAAACGTTAGTGATATGTCTGGCCTCCTTGCCAGTGATAGATATAGCATCGGTTGTCGCTATAATTTCTTCAACAAAAAACCTTCTCAATGATCCCTCTTTTTTACTCGCTTCCAGGTCGGAGTTGTCTTCCTACTGCACCCTACAACCGGGAAATTCTAATTACAGATGAACCCTGACAACCTTAATCTTTTCTTTGTCCAACATGTAATACCTCCTCGGGACTTTATTCCCGACATCCAAATATACCGAAAAAATTCCCTATAATCCATAAATACAGCAACTAAACTATCAGGATCAAGCACAGATACCTATTTGTTCATGTCTATTTAGGATGGGAAAGAGAGGTCAAATGGCGTTCAGATATTGTCTTTGTTATTCTTCCTTTGCTATGTAGTATAAATTGAGTGTATAAATAACTGTTCGGGCAAAAGAGAAGGCCAACTTCAAAGACGTTGACCTAACATAACCTATTGATTTTGTTGAATGCCGGAGGTCGGAATCGAACCGACACGGACACGAGGCCCGGAGGATTTTGAGTCCTCTGCGTCTACCAGTTTCACCACTCCGGCATTGCCCTTTAATTATAATTAAAGGGGATAGATTGTCAATATAAGAATAACACGGAATCAACTGTTAAATAGGTAAGCACGTATTGCCGCATTGCCATAAATTATATCACATCTTTGCGGTGAAGGTATGGAATCTCGACAAAAAAAGATACCCATCCCCAATCCACATGAAAAAACAATAGGTTATGTTTCACTATGACGTGGCCCTGACAAAAACAATGATTCGCTTGATATGAAAGGAAGTTGCTGCTAAATAGTCTGCTTGGCCTTAAAAATCGTTACTTTATGAAATTTTGCCAGAATTCCCTGTGCTGTGCACGGGGAAGAATGGCTTCTTCTTAGGGAGTTTGCCAGATGAATTCCAGTA
>JAPVWE010000282.1 GCA_028572035.1 Desulfobacteraceae bacterium
ATGAGATTGCTTCGCTACGCTCGCAATGACAGCACTGGCGACTTTTTACGAGACCATCATAGTTTAATAAAAAAAGTACTTAAAGTTATAAGTGCCTAAAGTGCCTGAAGTTTAAACAGAGGAAATGACTTGAAATTAGTGCCAATCAAAGTCCCGGATTTAATAATCTGGTTTCAAATTACAATTTCTTCCGAAGTATTCGGTATTCTCGAAGACAAATGAATAATTTCTACAGCAAACCTTCTCGTCCATTCTTCAAGCTCTTTCGCGAATTATTATTGTCCCTCATACCTTTTAACTTTAGGCACTTTAAACTTTGGCTCACTTTAAACTTTCAACTATTTAAATCTCTCCAGGATTGCTCTTGCGTGAAGAGGAAAACCTTCTGCTTCTGCTAAGGTAACTACCGCCTCTTTTAAATGGGAAAGCCCATCCTTGCTTAAATACTGAAAGGTTGGTTTCTTTACGAAATCGTCAATAGATAAACCGGAAAACATTCGTGCTGCCTGACCTGTGGGCAGTACATGATTTGTCCCTGAGGCATAATCACCCACCGGTATAGGTGAAAATGGCCCCATAAATATGGAGCCTGCATTTTTGATTTTCTTGAGGATAATAAAAGGGTCTTCAGTCATTATCTCCAGGTGTTCTGGTGCATACTCATTGACAAAGTCAACGGCCTGTTCCATATCCCTTGCAATCAGAATGTAGGAATGTCTGCTAAGGGATGAAGTAATGATCTCCTTGCGGGGAAGTTGGGGGATTGCATTGCTTATATTTTCAGAGACCCTCGATGCAAGTTCATCTGAGGTTGTCACAAGGACACCTGCTGCATCAGGATCATGCTCTAACTGGGATAGTAGATCTATCATAATCAGATCTGCATTTCCTGTTTTATCGGCAAGGATCATTCCCTCACTTGGTCCGGCAGGGGAGTCTATGTCTACCTCTCCAAAGACCATAATCTTTGCGGCGGTGACATATTTGCTTCCTGGCCCAACTATTTTATCTACCTTGGGAATGGTCTTGGTGCCATAGGCCATCGAGGCAATTCCCCACGGTCCGCCGACTTTAAAGATCTTTTTTGAGCCGGCTATATCTGCGGCTACAAGGGTAGAAGGACTTATGACCATGCCCTCATCCGGAGGGGTGCAGGCAACAATCTCCTTTACCCCGGCAACCTTGGCAGGTAAAACTGTCATCAAGATAGAGCTTGGATAGGCGGCCCTTCTGCCAGGTATGTATGCACCAACTTTTTCTAAGGGTGTGGTCATCCGCCCAGCCAGGATGCCATCGGCAATATCGATTATCCACATCTCTCTTTCCATCTGGGCACGATGGAACTTGATTATATTCTCGGAGGCAAATCTGAGGGCATCAATTACCTTTGAATCAACATTTCGGTATGCCTCTTCCACCTCTTCCTTTTTAACCTCCAGATCCTTGAGGGTTAGGTCTGGTTTGTATTTCTTATAATGATTGATGGCTACCTGATCGCCGTTGTCTCTCACATCCAACACAATTCCCCGTACCTCTTCATAGACTGAGCTGATGTCTGCACTGGATCTTTTCATGATCCTCCGATATTGTTCGGGCCTCAGGTCATCTATCCTCTCTGGTTTCAACGTCATCTTTGAATCTCCTGACATTTTTATTATAGCTTCTGAGTCCGCCTACGCGGATTGAAATTTCGCGTTTAAGGTTTTAATTGATTTTTCCTTTAAATATTAAGAAAATTTCTTTTGGTACAGATATTTCAAAATATTATACTATATAATAATCTATCTGGTAATTATGTTTGATCTCCTTAAAGTAAACCAACAACGGACATTATTTTTTTAAATGAGAATGAACAATGCTGAGTGGTGATACCACAAAAAACGTCCCTCGAGAACCAGGGGTTTATCTCTTTAAAGATAGGTCTGGAAAAGTACTCTATATTGGCAAGGCCAAAAACTTGAATAAACGCATCCATTCTTACTTCAGCAAGGGCAAGGATCATCCCTACAAGCTATCTCTCATTCTAACGAATGCCGATACAATAGAGCATATCATAACTGCCACGGAAAAAGAGGCCTTGATACTCGAGGGAAATCTTATAAAGAGATATCGGCCCAGATACAATGTAATTCTAAAGGATGATGCTAATTATCC
>JAPVWE010000283.1 GCA_028572035.1 Desulfobacteraceae bacterium
ATGCCCATGGCCCTCAGCGTCTTTTATAATAGATCATTGATTTAGATGATGGTAGTGTTCCAGTACACCGCAAACACGAGAGAAAAAAAAGGGGTCAGTACGGCAGAAGAGCTAAGATCCCCATAGAGCTGTCCTATTTGCCTGTTGGTCATGCCTGTGGATTCTTACCGCTGCTTGCACCTATGCCAAGATATCTCAAGAAAAAAACAGCCTATTGACCCCAAAGGATATTTCATATAAACAGAGGTTTGTTGGCATGTAGATGAGTTATTACCTTTGAGCGTAGAACATAGCAATGGAAAAAGGTCTTTCATTTAAACGTCCCCATGTCTGGGCATTCACTACCTATTTTGCTGAGGGCCTTCCTTATACCATCATAAGAATCGTCTCTTCTGTTTTCTTTCGAGATATGAAGGTGAGCCTGGAGGCAATTGGCCTAACTTCCCTTTTTGGCATCCCATGGGTCATTAAATTCCTATGGGGCCCTCTCATAGACCAATTTGCAACCAAGAGGAAATGGATGCTTATCATTCAATTTCTCCTCGTTCCGCTCTTTATTCTCGTTGCCTTTATGAGCCCCCTTCCCTATGGGGTTAAGGTCATAGCCGGGCTCCTTTTTATCGGTGCATTCCTATCAGCTACCCATGATATTGCTATTGATGGGTACTACATGGAGGCATTGGATAAACAGGGTCAGGCAAAGTTTGTAGGCTACCGTGTGATGGCCTATCGCCTGGCAATGATGGCAGGAACAGGCATAGTTGTTACTATTGGCACAACGGTAGGCTGGTTTGCTGCTTTCACTTCAGCAGGAGGCTTTCTTGGACTCCTCTTTACCTATCATGTTTTTTTTCTTCCCCTTGTTGAAAACGAACGATTAGGGATGGGGGATCTGTTGAAGAGGATACTGAGGACAAAGTTCCTCATTTCTGCAGTCGCTGTGGTTCTGATCTTATGGGGTATGAGATCTTTCTTCTTGGGCAGATTTATTGGCAAGCTATTTGCGTTTTTCCCTCTCTTGCAAATGATAAGCTTTGCAGGGTGGGTGGCATTGGGACTTCTGATTCTGTTAATTGGGTTGGCCCTGTTCAGAAACAGGATAAAGACACTGTTGTTACGGGATAAGGAGTCATTTTATTCAAGGGCCTTTTTTGAATATATGGACAGGGACAAGATCGGGGTGGCCATAGCCTTTATCATCCTTATGAGAACCGGGGAGTCAACATTATCCTCCATGGCCGCGCCATTTATGGTTGACTTGGGGATCAAGGTTCATTACGGCTGGCTTTCCGGTGGAGTCGGGCTGCCTTTTTCCATCATTGGTGCCATGGCCGCGGGATTCTTAATCTCCAAATACTCATTAAAAAAGATGATCTGGCCATGTCTGTTAGCCCAAAATCTAACCAACTTAGTATACATGGGCCTGGCCCTGGGACTGGCAAAATACCTTGCCCTAAATACCGGTGCAGATACGGTCACCTTTATAGGCTCTTTTAATCTTTTTTTGGTTGCCTGTGTACATGCCTTTGATCAGTTTGCCGGCGGCCTGGGCACAGCGGTTCTGATAACCTTTTTAATGAGAACATGCCTGGAGCGATTCAAGGCAGCCCATTTTGCGATCGGCACAGGCCTGATGAATGTGAGCGGAGTTTTGGCTGGTGTAGCCAGTGGCTTTTTAGCAGCAAGGCTCGGTTACGGACTCTTCTTTGGCATTACCTTTTTGCTGTCCATCCCTGGCATGTGTTTGATATTCTTCATCCCTTTCTTAGATACAGCGGATCAAACAGCATTAAGCGATTAAGATGAATTTCCTATGCACAACCTTGATCTGGTGATGTGAAAGAAACAAGTTAAGGAGAGGGTCAGCGAAGCATAGCTTTTCAAAATAACAAGAAAACTAAGGGTAGGAGGGATGAGAATCGAATCAGAAATGAGGGAAAACCCAAGAACAGATTCAAAGAATCCCTTGAAGTTGACAAACAAAAGTAGATATGTAAAGTCTGACACTATAAGCTCATATCCTTTCCCAAGACCAATGACCTCCCTCATGGGCAGCTTTTACCGAATAAAGGATACATATTTTTCTCCGAAGCCTGATCTAGAAGGGGCAGTTCTGTAAGTTTAAAGGCAGGCCGGAAAGCGATTCA
>JAPVWE010000284.1 GCA_028572035.1 Desulfobacteraceae bacterium
GACAAGGAGTTCTGACTCCAACGCGTCCTTGGCCCAATTTGCATGCCCCAAATGTTTTTCCCGCCATAGTCTGGGTAAAGATACGAACTGGATTTATACATCCAGTTTCAAGTATCAAGCTGCCAGCATCTGTTTGATAAATTGCACTCCTCTAGGTAGCGCCGAGCATTTTCTTATATTTCCTGAACTCTGGACAATTGCGGCATGAAAAACTGACCCAGTACTTCTTGGCCGCCTCCACCAGGCATTTCTGGTAGTGAGGGCAGTCAAAATAGCGATGGGCGTTCACGTTGCCGTATTTCAAATCTTTGTGTAATTCCTTCGCAGGCGAAGGCATTAATAGCGTTTCAAACCGTCTTATGTTCTTTGGCGGCATGCAAATTTCTCCTTCTCTATAGTGAAAAAAAGTGAAACGATCACGTAGAGCAAAATAAGGATTTTCGGACAGTGACGCACAATTTTCCTTTACTCGGGTGACATGAAGCAGTTTCTAATATGATTGATCAGTCAACGAGTGCTTCAGAGAAGCATGTAGGGAAATAAGATTCTATGCTTATTTAGATGATGAGAAAAGTCCCGCCCAGGCAGGCCGAAAAGCCTTCATGACCAGACTGAGTACCTTCCAGAGTACCATTAAAGCCCCTAACATACCCACGGTAAAGAACGAGAAAAGAATCTGAATCAAAGTGGTAAAGCCACATTGGACTTTGGATCTTGGTGCTTGATTCTTGAGATTTGCAGTCATGACTGATACCTCTCTCTCAACCGCTAAAAGAGTTTATATATCATACTAACTCCAACTGCTGGGATTTACTTTGGCACGAGATGTTGACGACTGTCAAGGTGCGGCATCGGCAAGAATCCACAGAGTAGGGACGGCATCAACAGGGCGGCGGTATTGCACTGGAGACGAGGGACGTTAAAACAGTGGCAGAGACGTTTGGGATACCGATGTTGTTGTGATCGCGGATTCGGTTTTCGGATTCTGGAAATTATTAGTTCTGCTATCTATTCGCGAGTTTTCTCTTTTGCCTCGTATTTTTCTCCAGGCAGACTATCTATTACAGATTTAAATATGTTTGGGAAATCATTATCGTAATCGTCTGTATTGGCATAGATATAGATTACCTTTTCGACAGCATCAGCGCCGAGTCTACTAAGGAGATCGTACAAATATGTCCTTACGATATTTCTGGCTGTCTGGGCTATCGTGTCTCCGGAGTATTCATCATGGATATAGGAATAGTCATCAATTATTAGTTGAAGCGAATCAATCAACTCTTGCCAGGTTTCTTGGTCTTGATTCTCCATGAATCGGACTAAGACTTTTTCAAGATTTTTAAAGGCAGATAATAAATCTTGAATGTCCTTATTCTCTCGGATCATATGAAGTTGCTCCCTTGGAAAGAGGAAGTGGGGCATCAATGGGATGGCAAATGCTAATCTTCAGGCTTTTCCTCTCTCCAATCTATGCCGTGATACTGGAGATACTTTCTTGCTTAGAAGTGGCTTGAAATCTCGCCATGTAGGAACTCGCGGTCATTGAGCATCATTTTGGTGAAACGTACTCCTATACCACTGGCTTTGCCCTGGTCGGCAGGGCTACGGGTATCTGACCAAACCACCTGGGCGGTGCATGATATAAACCGGCCTTTGGTAGTGATGATTATTGGCAAATTGTAATTAGCGTGTGGTTCCTCCGATAGACGGATGAACGCGCCGCCGAGACTGA
The DNA here is from genome assembly GCA_028572035.1 of Desulfobacteraceae bacterium. GTDB lineage: Bacteria > Desulfobacterota > DSM-4660 > Desulfatiglandales > B25-G16 > JABXJZ01. Next base: position 1,733 of record JAPVWE010000284.1, read on the forward strand.
GGTTTTCGGTTTTCCCATCTACGAGGCCATTAGGAGTCAGTATTACAACAGGCCATTTAACCCTGGCTCTGGTGTGGCGGCGATTTTCCGTACCCACAGTGCACCTCGTTATTCGGAGGATTGTCTTTGTGCTTTCTCAGACCTACCTAACCTAAAATTAGATTACAGAAATCAGAAAAAGAGTACCAAGAAAAAAACGCCCCCGCCGACTAGGGGCACCAGACAGGGAAGGCTCCCTGTCCAGGAGGTAACTTACCACAAGGGAGGTGGAGACTACAACCATGTTCCTGCCACTCTCCTCCGGTAGGTGGGCAGCATGGAGGAGTAGGCAAAGAGAGCCTACGCTACGATCCATGCAGCCTTTGGAAACTGACGCAGAGGGTAAGGTCAGAAAAAGGAGGTGTTTT
>JAPVWE010000285.1 GCA_028572035.1 Desulfobacteraceae bacterium
TCATCATTTATAGCGCCGACATTTTTCTCAAAAAGATCGGGCTCTTTCTGAAGCAGATCCTTCCCCAACCGCTCAACCTCATAGAAATCAATCAGGATTTCATCCTCATAGTCCCATAATCCCTTGGGGTCGGTGTATATGATTTTCTTGAGGCACGGCAGCTTTTCTTTCAGGTCTAAGATCTTGTCCACCTGCTCTTGGTCTTCCGCTACGACCATAGTAGCTCCGGAATGATTAATAATATAGGTGACCTCAGTGAGAACAGAGTCCTGAAAGATACCAAAAGGGATGCCCCTGGCCGCCTGCGCAGCAAGTTCTGCATAAAGCCACTCTGGGCGATTATTGCATATGATTCCCAATTTTTCTCCAGGATTGAATCCGAGAGATATCAGTCCGAGGGAAAAATCGCACACGTGCTCCAGGTAACGTTGCCATGTTACAGACTGCCATATACCGTACTCCTTCTCACGGAGTGCCACCCGGTCGTTGGCGAATCGGCGGGCATTATTGATCAAAAGCGAGGGAAGGGTTGGTGGAAGGCCCTGTGATGAAGTATTAATTGAGTTCATTTTTTCCGGCTAAAGAGATGAATAGGTTTCCTATTCTTGCCCTAAGTAGGCCCTGATGACCTGGGGGTCTTCTTGAATTTCCTTTGGAGACCCCTCAGCAATCTTTCTCCCGAACTCTAAAACACACACACGGTCTGAGATGTCCATAACAACGCCCATATCATGTTCAACAAGAATAACGCTCACTCCCCACATACTGTTCACATTGATTATGAACCTGGCCATATCTTCTGTCTCCTCAAGGTTCATACCGGCCATAGGTTCGTCTAAAAGGAGAACCTCAGGCCGCATGGCCAGTGCCCTGGCAAGTTCTACTCGTTTCTGGAGCCCATAGGGAAGAGTGCCGACAACCTTCTTTCGAATGGCCTCAATCTCCAAAAGGTCAACAATCTTTTCTTCAATTTCCTTACGGAGCTTCAATTCCTCACGAAGGCTTCGGCCATAATAGATCATATCAGAAAAGATCCCTGATTTAAGAAAGGTATGTCGTCCCAGCTTGATGTTGTCCAAAACGGTCATTCCCTTGAAAAGCTCAATATTTTGAAAGGTTCGGGCTATACCCCTTTGGGCAATGGTGTGGGTGGGGACCCGGGTAATGTCTTCTCCTTTATGAATCACCTGACCTCTCTGAGGATTATAGAATCTGCTGATGCAATTCAAGAGGCAGGTCTTACCAGCCCCATTGGGGCCGATAATGGCAAAGATCTCACCCAACAATAGCTTGGTGCTTACTCCATCTAGCGCCTGTACCCCGCCAAAGGATAAGGCCAGGTTCTCAATCTTTATGATGGCCTCAGCGCTCAATCTCGCTCCACCTCAGTCTCTTTCCCATTTGATCCACGGCCTCCACGGGCCATATTTCTTTCTGGTGTCTGCAATACAGGAAACAATCTTTTTTGCACCGGCTACCTGCTTTGTGTGGCCGGATATTTGGAAAAAATATTTGAGTTCATAAGCATTGTTGTTTGCATCGCCGGTGTGCCATTTTCTGGGCCGTTGTTCCTGTAGCAAATGCTAAGACTCTTGTGCATTTGGGAAGAAGGTTTGTGGCTGTCAGTGCTATCTTTAGGTCTTAGCAGGAATCCTATGATGAAAACTGCTTTTTTTCTAACATAGGCTTTTCCAGCACCAGAAGGGCCTCACTTGCCGGCACCCCCTGGCCCTAAATGAAATGATAAGAGGTTCCTTTGTTGGACGAAAAGTATGGGTGAAATGGCCTTGTGTGTCAAGGAAAAAATGCCTGCAACATATGCGGTTGTTGGGTTAGGCTACGGCGGGGAGGGCTTGTGAAAGGTGTCAATGGCAGGGAGGGGTATTTTTGCAGCGATGGAATTTATTGGGCGTTGTGTCTTTTTTGCCTAAATCTGGATAAATGCCTCCGTTGACTCCCGTGGCCGTCTTTAAAATTAGGAAACATAAGTCTCAATCGGATAATCAGGATCTTTATATAATTGATCCTCATTAGGCGGGATCTGAGAATCTGAGTAATCTAAGTGGACATTTACTGGTGGAGCATTGGCCTTAAAAGGGTAATATACTATTCTGGACTTTCGCATTTTTCAATT